>NZ_JALDUA010000001.1:526070-685911 GCF_023109155.1 Streptococcus oralis
GAGAAGGTTAAGACCAGTCACAAGGATAAGGAAGGCAATGAAATTCCAGGCCACCCAACCGAAGACGGTGAACAACCGAAGAAAGATATTCCAGGTTACCGCTTCGTAGAGACTAAGAAACTTCCAAACGGCGACACAGAACACGTTTATGAGAAGGTTAAGACTAGTCACAAGGATAAGGAAGGCAATGAAATTCCAGGTTATCCAACCGAAGACGGTGAACAACCTAAGAAAGATATCCCAGGCTACCGCTTCGTAGAGACTAAGAAACTTCCAAACGGCGACACAGAACACGTTTATGAGAAGGTTGTTACTGCCCCTCAACAAAAACCAACTGAGCAATCTCCAGCTACTAAAGCAACCAAAGAATTACCTAATACTGGTACGGAGGATCATGCAGTTTTGGCGGCTCTAGGAGTACTAGGTTTGATGAGCGGATTTGGACTTGTGTCTCGCAAGAAAAAAGAAGACTAATTCTATACTCGAGATTCTAAGTAGTATCCATTAGTTTCTTAAACAAAAAACCAACTAATCATTAGGTTAGTTGGTTTTTGTCTATTCTCGATTTTTCCAAGCTTGGTAACGGGTATCAATCAAGAGTTGGGTTAGTCGTCCCATGGTTTCTCTTTCTTCGGGAGTGAGGGATTGAGCTTGGACAAAGAGATGGTGAACGTGTTCAATGACCTTGAAGGAAGAAAGATCGTTGATAGAGGAGATGCCTGCATCGAGAATGATTCCAAAAAAGAGGTCAAAGTAGAGCTGCAGTTCAGTATCAGGGACCGTCTCAACCCATTCCTTGAAAGTAGTGTCGACTTGTTGGCTGTCACTATTGGTCTCGTCTAGTTGGACAAAGTGTTTGTCTTCAACCTGCCAACTAAAGGTGTCATGCTGGGCAAGACCGCCCAAGGCAGTGCTTCGAACGACGATTTTCTTATCAGGAATTTCCAGCATCATCCCGATGATAGAACCTTGTGGGACAAATACTTTCGTTCTTTCCATCATGTTTTGATAGCCAGGTGTTTCGGTTAGTTCCTTGTGAAGTCCAGGAGCATCAAAAGTATAGACAGCGACAATGTTTTTTTGTAAGACTGGATCGAGCTGACTAGCAGCATAGACGGCTAGATTGCCCCCTTTTGAGTGTCCAGCTATGACAACCTTTTGGTTAGGATGTTGAGCAAAAAAGTCCTGTAAATACTGAAGGGCGTGTTTTTGAGCTGGAATTTCTTTCATATAGGTCATATGGAAATCTTCTTTCCAACCAATGATACTATCATCCGTTCCGCGAAAAACAAGCAAATAGGTGTCAAGACTGATACGATAAGTCATGGCTGCAAACTGTTTTTGCAATTCAGGATCAATATCGTTAATAAAGTCTGAGAGCTTGCAATTTTTAAAGCGTTTGTGTTGAGCGAGCTGATTCAACAACTGGAGACGGTTTTTATTGGTCAACATCGTCGTTTCTCTAGGGATTTGAGATGCTAGATCTATGAGGCGCTTTGGTTCTTGGGTGACTACATCATCAAAAGGAAGATAGGTTAATTCAGTCAAGGCAAGAACATCTAACTCGTTCACGGGGAGGTCATAAAAGGAATCGTATGCTACATCATTTAAGTAGTCAAAAATATTGGTCATAAAAGCTCCTTTCTCTATGTTTATCCTACCACATTTACCTAGAATTAGCTAGTGGGGTTTGATTGAAATACATAGAAGATAGATTGCTCCTATTTCAAACCTCTAAACGAGCTTACTTGTATGTTTTTGCTATCAATCCCATTTTCCTTTAAAAAGTTCTTCATCTCATTTACATCATCAGGCTGACCTGTGATGAGATAGCTGGCTTGATTGCCGTATTCATCAATAGCACGTTTTAAAAATTCTTGACTTTGAGAAAGTTCATCGCTAGTTTTATAAGTAAAATTAGGTGTTTTTTGAGCCAGTTCTTTCATCTCATTATCGAAAATAGTAACTCCTTTGTCAAAATGGTTGAGAATAATCGGACATTTACCAGCCCATTCTTTGATAAGGGGGCGTAGAGAAGAAATGCCGACATCAGATGCAAAGCAAACTAGTGGCTTATTCGTATCTTTAACAGTCAAAGAGGAATCCAGCCAACTCATCTCAATCTCACTGCCAGCCGGTAAATGTGTCAAGGTGTTCTTAAAGTTGCTACCACTATTATGAGTCAAAATGAGAATTTCATCTTCATCAGGTGTGGAGGCAATGGTTAGCCATCGACTGGTTTGCTCTCCCTTAGCTTCATATTTACTAGCAGTAGACGAGGTATCAGGGAGTGCAAACTTAGCATAAGCCCCAACTTTCCAGATTTGATGACTCGGTTTTGTGATATGAATTAAATATAGATCTCCGCTGGGGTTTTCGATGGATTTTATCGATAATGTCTGGCTTCGTCCAAGATAAGCGATGGCACCCCAAGTTATAATACATAGCGCTCCAAGTGTTGATAGAATGATAATAAACATTTTTTTACCTCTTTTCATTTTTTATAACTCCTGTTCTTAATTTTATGAATGAACTATAAAAATATTCATTCATATCTTTTCAAAAAAATAAAGAAATCCATTCTTTATTTTAGAACTCCTTTAATGAAGTTGGTCGCAAGTATTTCAACAGTTTTGCCAATATCTGGAAAATCTTTTTCCGTGATATGCATATCCATATAGTAAAACAGATTATAAACCTGTAAAATATCTTGAATCTTTTCTGGCGAGTACCCTTCAGCCTGCATACGATTTGTAAAAGTTTTAACTAGAAACTGATGAAAAGGATTTGCGACTTTGCCTTCTTCCGAGGAATAGTAGCTGTGCAACTCATCTGCGATGGCAGGATTGTACCATTCTGCAAGGATTTTATTGGAAGAAACGAGAGTTCTGGACTGAGCAAATAGTTGACCAATGAGGTCGATCATGTCAATTTCCCAATCCAGTTCTTCGATCATAGCTTGGCGAACACGGTTGTTTTCATCTATATAGATGTCTAGAAAAATGGCTTCTTTACTCTCGTAATAGTTATAAAAAGAACCAACTGCAACACCAGCTTGCCTAGCAATTTCTGAAATACCTGTTGCCTTGTAACCTTTTTTCGAAAAAACTTCATAGGCTGCAGTCTTTAAAGATTTTTTTTTGTCCAATAGGATTTAACCTCCTTTGCTTCATGAATGAATAAATCTATTCGTTCATTCATATTCTAACAAATCATGGATAGCTTGTCAATAAGAAGGCTAGATCTATTAAATAAGTGAAAGAAACGCTAACTAAATGAGCACAAAAAGGAAAATATAGGATAAGGCTGGAACTATAATTAAAAATAAGGTATGATATCAGTGGGAATGTTCTCTATTTAGCATCTGTTTTCTTATCTGGATTTGGGAAATAGGCTTCTAAACAGTATGAGATACTGATCCGTAAATCTGATATGAAGAGTTTTGATACTTTGAGAAATAGCAAAGGAGGAGCGCATGCACAAGATTTTACTAGTAGAAGATGACCAAGTTATTCGGCAACAAGTGGGGAAACTGCTCTCTGAGTGGGGCTTTGAGGTCGTTTTGGTAGAAGATTTTATGGAAGTATTGAGCCTTTTTGTTCAGTCAGAACCTCATTTGGTCCTCATGGATATTGGTCTGCCTCTTTTTAATGGTTACCACTGGTGTCAGGAGATTCGTAAGATCTCTAAGGTGCCCATCATGTTTCTGTCTTCGAGAGACCAGGCGATGGATATTGTCATGGCGATCAATATGGGGGCAGATGACTTTGTAACTAAGCCTTTTGACCAGCAGGTCCTCCTTGCCAAGGTTCAGGGTCTGTTGCGCCGTTCCTATGAGTTTGGCCGTGATGAAAGTCTGCTAGAGTATGCGGGTGTGATCCTCAATACCAAGTCTATGGACCTGCACTATCAGGGGGAAGTTCTGAGTTTGACCAAGAATGAATTTCAAATTTTGCGAGTGCTGTTTGAACATGCTGGCAATATCGTGGCGCGTGATGACTTGATGAGAGAACTCTGGAATAGCGACTTTTTCATCGATGATAACACCTTGTCTGTCAACGTTGCTCGCTTGCGTAAAAAGTTGGAGGAGCAAGGTTTAGCAGGGTTTATCGAAACCAAGAAAGGGATAGGATACGGACTGAAACATGCTTGATTGGAAATCATTTTTTCTAGCCTATCTGCGTTCTCGCAGTCGCATCTTTGTCTATATTTTTTCATTAGGCTTTCTCGTCCTTCTCTTTCAGTTTTTATTTGCTAGTCTAGGAACTTACTTTCTTTATTTCTTTCTGCTCAGTAGTTTTTTGACCTTCTTATTTTTGGCTTGGGATATATTTGTGGAAGCTCAGATTTACCGTCAGGAAGTACTCTATGCCGATAGAGACCCCAAGTCTCCTCTGGAATGTGCGCTAGCAGAAAAGCTCGAAGAGCGTGAGTCTGAATTGTATCAAAAGAAGTCTGAAGCGCAGAGCAAGCTGACGGATTTGTTGGACTACTACACCTTGTGGGTTCATCAGATCAAGACCCCCATTGCGGCTAGTCAACTTTTAGTGGCAGAAGTCTCTGATCGTGAGGTCAAGCAGCAACTGGAACAGGAAATCTTTAAGATTGACTCCTATACCAATCTGGTGTTGCAGTATCTTCGTTTAGAGAGCTTCCATGATGACTTGGTATTTGAAAAGGTTCAAGTGGAGGATCTGGTGAAGGAAGTGGTTCGCAAGTATGCCCTTTTCTTTATCCAAAAAGGACTGACGCTCAATCTCCATGACCTTGACAAAATCATCGTGACTGATAAGAAATGGCTGTTGGTCGTCATTGAACAAATCCTCTCAAACAGTCTCAAGTACACCAAGGAAGGTGGGCTAGAGATTTATATGGAAGGTCAGGAGCTCTGTATCAAGGATACGGGAATTGGGATAAAAAATAGTGATGTTCTCCGAGTCTTTGAACGTGGCTTTTCAGGCTACAATGGGCGTCTGACCCAGCAGTCATCTGGACTGGGCCTCTATCTATCCAAGAAAATTTCTGAAGAACTGGGCCACCAGATTCGCATCGAGTCTGAGGTTGGAAAAGGAACAACAGTAAGGATCAAATTCGCTGAAGTGAAGCTCGTTATTGAGTAAACATAAATGAGAAAAAGCCTCCGAATGGAGGCTTTTATGCTAGGCTCTTATACTCAATGAAAATCAAAGAGCAAACTAGGAAACTAGCCGCAGGCTGTACTTGAGTACGGCAAGGCGACGTTGACGTGGTTTGAATTTGATTTTCGAAGAGTATTATTTCTCAACGCGTGATTTGTTAGCGATATCAGCCAGGATAGATTCAACAAAGTCATCAACTGAGACAGTTTGTGTTTCTTTTTGGCCGTAGCGACGAACATTGACTGTTCCGTCTTCCATTTCCTTGTCACCAACGATCAATTGGTAAGGAATTTTGCTTGTTTGTGAAGCACGGATCTTGAACTGCATTTTTTCGTTGCGTTCATCCACATCAGCACGGACACCACGGTCACGGAGCTTCTTAGCCACTTCCCATGCGTAGTCCACGTGTTTTTCGTTAGATACTGGGATGAGGGTTACTTGATGTGGTGCAAGCCATGTTGGGAAAGCTCCCTTGTAGTTCTCAATCAAGATAGCTGTGAAGCGTTCCATAGTTGAAATAACACCACGGTGGATCATAACTGGACGGTGTTCTTCACCATCAGCTCCGATGTATTTGAGGTCGAAGCGTTCTGGAAGCAAGAAGTCAAGTTGGATAGTCGAAAGGGTTTCTTCTTTTCCGAGAGCTGTCTTAACTTGGATATCCAATTTTGGTCCGTAGAAGGCTGCTTCACCTTCAGCTTCAAAGTAGTCAACGCCCATTTCATCAAGGGCTGCACGAAGCATAGTTTGGGCATTTTCCCACATCTCATCGTTATCGAAGTATTTGTGAGTATCTTGAGGGTCACGAAGAGAGAGACGGAAGCGGTATTCAGTCAAGTTGAAGTCTTCATAAACATCGATAATCAACTGAAGGGCACGTTGGAATTCTTCTTGGATTTGTTCTGGAGTAACAAAGAGGTGACCGTCGTTGAGTGACATCTCACGCACACGTTGAAGACCTGTGAGGGCACCAGATTTCTCGTAGCGGTGCATCATACCGATTTCAGCGATACGGATTGGCAATTCGCGGTATGAGTGAACATGGTGTTTGAAGACTTGGATGTGGTGTGGGCAGTTCATTGGACGAAGGACAAATTCTTCCCCGTCACCCATGTCCATGGTTGGGAACATGTCTTCTTGGTAATGATCCCAGTGACCAGAAGTCTTGTAAAGCTCTACAGAAGCAAGTGGTGGAGTGTAAACGTGTTGGTAGCCAGAAGCCAACTCTTTGTCGACAATGTAGCGCTCCAATTCACGACGGATAGTCGCACCGTTTGGCAACCAGAATGGTAGTCCTTGTCCGACTTCTTGTGAAATCATGAAGAGGTCAAGCTCTTTGCCAAGTTTACGGTGGTCACGTTCTTTGGCTTCTTCACGCATTTGAAGGTAGTTCTTCAAGTCTTTCTTGTCAAACCAAGCTGTACCGTAGATCCGTTGCATCATCGCGTTGTCGCTATTTCCACGCCAGTAAGCACCTGCTACATGAAGAAGGTGGAAGATTTGGATACGGCCTGTTGATGGAACGTGAGGTCCACGGCAGAGGTCTACATATTCACCCTGACGGTAGATAGTCAACCCACCTTCGTCTTCTGAGTGTTCTTCGATCAATTCCAACTTGTAAGGGTCGTTCTTGAAGATTTCACGTGCCTCGTCTTTCGTCACTTCTTCACGGATTGATGGGAAGTTTTCTTTAACGATTTTTTTCATTTCTTCTTCGATACGAGGAAGGTCTTCGTTGGAGATTTGACCAGCTGTGTTATCAGTATCGTAGTAGAAGCCATCTTCAATAGCTGGACCAACACCCAAGTGAATATCTGGGAAAAGGCGACGAGCTGCTTGGGCAAACAAGTGAGCAGCTGAGTGACGCAAGATTGGAAGGGCATCTTCGTGATCAGGTGTCACGATTTCGATGCTTCCATCTTCAGTGATAGCACGAGTCGTATCGATGAGTTTGCCGTTGAATTTACCAGCCAAGGCTTTTTTAGCGAGGGAATTGCTGATAGATTGGGCAATTTCAAAAGTAGTCACGCCAGATTCGAATTCACGAACAGCGCCATCTGGGAAAGTAATCTTAATCATGGTTTTCTCCTTAAAAATTTATCATATTTAAAAATTGAGGTTGAAGAAGTAGAGAATTCGATATCTACAAAGAATCATAACAATTAATTATCTAAACAAATGATAGTTTAACTTTCTCATTTTAAAGATAAAGAAAGCTGTAGAAATGAATAGATAGCATACTAAGGAAAGGATTAGAGACAGATATTGTTCATCAGTCATCTCACCTTCCATGTATATCCTTAGCGGATAGTTTCTTATAGCATTAACCAAATAAATACCAGCAGTTAGGCTTAGAAAATATCCTGACAGGATGAGTTTCTTTTTCTTAAAAAACATTAAGATACCAAGAAAAGGAGCAAGAAATGGCAAAAGAGGAACAAATGCAAAAAATGAAAAAACAACAATGTACTCTAACCCCCATAGACTGAGAGTTTTCATTAGCCATACATAGACGATAAGGAAGGCACAGGGAATCACCCAAGACAATGATTTATTCACATTAACCTCCAGCTTCTTTTCTTAGCTATGTTTCATTTAATCTGGCAATATCTCTATTCTCCAAACAAAAAACGACATCCTAAAAGGACGTCGCAACGTGGTTCCACCTTCATTCATGTTCCTCAAAAAAGAGGGACACCTCTGATTGGCTTTAACGTGGCCACCGTTTTATGTTTGCATAAAAGTCAGTAGAGTAGTATCAGTTTAGGCTTTCTATGCGTTTTCAGCAACCACGCACTCTCTAGTAGAAAGGGACTAAGTGACTTGTCTCTATGCATTATTATAGCATGATTGCGAGAATTTTCAAGGTTTTTATATAATTTTTTTGTTTTTCGCTCTCTGGAAGAGATGCTTGATACCCACACCAGAAACCAACCCAAGTAGGGCAAAGAGTTCATAGGCTAGGAAGTAAAGCAGGATGAACTCACCAAAGGTGATGATGGTAAAGCAATAGAGCAGACCAATACCGAGTAGCCACCAAAGTGAGAAATGAAATCGATAGCTATAAAGTAGCGATACGATAAAGATTACCAGAGGTGAAAAGAGGATGATGTTGTAAATGTAGAGCCCTTTCAGTGTATATGGGTCGGAGATGAGTAGAGAGAGGAGTTCATAGAGGGGCCAGTAAAAGAAGAAAATGACAAGGTAGTATGGGATATACTTAAGATAATTCCGCATGGCAATAGTCCTCCAATCTGGAAAAATTGAGAGATATTGTAGACCACATAATCCTAAATGAAGGAGAAATCTCTACTTATATTATAGCACGATTTAAAAGCTCTTACAATTTAATCCAGTGATCAGTGATAGTGATCTTTTCGAGTGTTTTCTGCTATAATACTAACAAAACAAGTAAGAGAGAATGAGGAGAAAGAATGACCAAAATAGCAGTTCTTTCAGACATACATGGAAATACGACAGCTTTGGAAGCTGTTCTGACTGATGCAAGAGCGGCAGAGGTAGACGAGTACTGGCTTTTGGGAGATATTCTCATGCCTGGAACAGGACGTAGAAGGATATTGGACCTCTTAGCTAGCTTGCCTATTACAGTAAGAGTTCTTGGTAATTGGGAAAATAGTCTCTGGCGAGGCCTGCATCGCAAGTTAGATCCTACAATAGCGAGTCATCGTTATCTCCTGCGTCAAAGTCAGTACATCTTAGAGGAGGTCAGCCCTGAAGAAATCGAAGACCTCAATAATCAACCCATGCAAGTTCATCGTCAGTTTGGTGATTTGATGGTGGGAATCACTCACCATCTCCCTGATAAAAACTGGGGTAGAGAGTTGATTCATACGGGAAAGCAAGAAGATTTTGATAGATTGGTCACTAATCCACACGCCTCTATCGCAGTATATGGTCATATTCATCAACAGTTGCTTCGTTACGGAAGTGATGGACAGTTGATTCTTAATCCAGGTTCCATTGGACAACCTTTCTTTCTAGATGCGAAGTTGCGTAAGGACCTTCGGGCTCAGTATATGATTTTAGAGTTTGATGAAGTAGGTTTGTCTGATGTTGATTTTCGTCGAGTGGATTATGATGTAGAAGCTGAATTGCAGTTGGCTAAGGATTTGAAGCTCCCCTATTTTCAGGTCTACTATGAAAGTTTGGTAAATGGGATTCACCATACTCATAATCATGAATTGTTAGGTCAGATTAGTGAACAAGAAGGTTATGATCAGGATGTTGAACTCTGGATGGAAAGAGACAAAAAAGATTGGTTTTAAGAGGACTTCTAGCTAGAAAACAGATAGTCTAGGAACTGTTGTTTTCCGATAAGTCGAACTGGATACGAATTGACGGCTTCTCAAATTTATGTTAGAATAACGGAATATAACTAATTTGAATCTCATACTAATTGATATTCAAAATAAGAGGAGACAGATAATGAAACCAGAAGAGTTACACGCTATTGCCTCGGAGTTGGGCTTGCAATTTGACGAAGATTCGCGTAGTATTTATGGCACGCAGTCAGGCTATTTACTTTTCCTGCAAGAAACTGACGTGAAAAATCAGTTTCGACTTTGTGTCAGTGTGAGTTTGAATGGTAATCCTGCGGATTTAGAAGAAAATGAATTGGTTTGGGATGAGTTTAAGAGTGAATCTCTTCCAAACTTGTCGACCTTGTCTATCAATCAGTACCTTGTTTCTTTTGTCGTAAAAGGTGCCATGCGCAAATCAAAAACAATTGAAAAGTTACAAACGCTCATAACAGACCTCGTTGCCTTCCTTGAAACCCATCATTTCGTCCAAGTGTGTGCCTATAGCGGTCAGGAGGGTCCCGTTGGTCTCTATCAATTAGGTGATTCAATTTTCCTTATCAACGAGGAAAGCTATCAATTGCTGAAGAGCAATCTTCAAATCGAGGTGGATTCTTATCAAAATAAAAAGGAAAATGTTCTTCTTGGAGCAGTTGGTGCCTTGCTGGGAGCCTTGATTGGTGGAGCAGTTGCTCTATTTATCGCTCGTCTAGGTTATGTAGCTATGGTAGCGGGTATTGTTCTGGGGATTTGTACCATTAAAGGATATGAAATCCTTGGAAGAAAGGTATCTCGAAAGGGGATTGTGATTTCCTCTATTTGGATGGTGATTACTGTCTTTCTAGTGAATCAAATTGATTTGGCGATGGAAGTCGTTGCCAAACTAGGGGTTGAGTTTGCCTTTGCTTTCCGAGTGGTGAATGATTTAATCTTTAGCGGTCATTTTCCAGATAACTATTTTTATAATCTAGCTATGTTAGCTGTGTTTACCTTAGTTGGTGCTGGGGTGTCTATCAGCTCAGTCTGGTCAAGTCATAAAACAAAAGGGATTGTCCGTAAAATTGCATAAAAAATAAGTCTTTGTATGCCCTCTACCGTTCTGGTTGTCAAGAGGGATACAGGACTTTTTGCATGGAGAAGGTAATCATTCGTTAATATTTGACAGGAAAACCAAAAACGGTATAATGTTTATACGGGAAAAGATGAATAAAATATCAATGGAAGGGGAAGAAGATGCAAATTTCAAGCCGATTTACAATTGCGACTCATATGATGATTATTATTGCAATGCAGGATACAGAAAGTAAAGTAACCAGCGATTTTCTTGCGGCTAGTGTCGGAGTCAATCCAGTCATTATCCGAAAGACTTTATCGCAACTCAAAAAAGCAGGATTGATTTCAGTTGCTCGTGGTACGGGAGGAACTGAGATAATAAAAGACCTTCAGGATATCAGTTTGTTGGATGTCTACCAAGCTGTGGAGTGTTTAGGAAAATCCGGTAAGCTCTTTAGTTTTCATGACAATCCAAATCCTAATTGCCCAATTGGTGCTAATATCCATGCGGTCTTGGACCAAAAACTGTTCGATGTTCAAGCAGCTATGGAAAACCAACTGCGTCAGACAAGTCTGGCTCAGGTTGTGGCAGATGCTCAGAATAAACTGTCTAAGTAAGAGGACTAAGGTTCTCTTTTTCTATTGCCGCTCTTTTTATGAGTTGGGCAAGAAGAATTGTGGTAAAGTGTACTAGATTCTTTACGGTAAACTATAAAGAAAAATGTGAGCCTCAGTTTCAGGTTCACATTTTCTTTTTGGTCTATGGCAAAATGGCTTTTAGTTCCTTCAGGATAGTTTGCAAGGTTACGACCGCTTGTTCTCCTTGTTGCGGTTGGTAGAGTAGTTGGAAATACTTGCGAATAGTTTCTTCAAATTGCTTAGGGAGGAGTGTACAATGGGTCTTTGCGTACTCCAACATTCGTTTTTCACCAGGATGGGTTTGCTCATTGAGCGCAAATAACAAGTCAAAGTAGGAAGCAAAAAATTCACTCGTACGATGATTCATGCTGAGAAGATCTTGACGCTTGATAGCTTTTTCTATTTGATGAGAGAAGGCAGGCATGGCTTGGTCTAGCAAAAGGAACTGCCTTTCGATGATATGTTTTTTGAGTTCCTGTGGATAGGGAATCTGGTAAGTCTTTTGGAGAGAAGCATAGTGTCCATTCGGGTCGTATAGAATCTTGCTGTGGAGTAGATTATGCCACATGCAAGTTGTATAGGCATTTTGGGCTTGATGCTGAAAAACGGTTGAGTTCAATTCTTGTTCAAACGACTCCAGCGAACGATAAATCAACTCGATTTCAATACCGTTGTTTAGTACACAGTCGTCCTCTAACTCCCAAAACTGGTTTCCAATTTCCATATAGGAGCAGTATTTACTCAAAATTTTTAGGCGAGTCGCCTCATCAATAGAAGCGTTGAGATAGACATAAACATCATAGTCAGAATTTTGATCGTAGGCTTGTCCTGCACGAGAACCACCAAGAGCTATAGCTTCTACTTGTTCCAGTTGAGAGAATTCTTTGCAAAGTTCGTGGATCATGATTTTTCTCCTTGCTTTATGGTTTTAAAGTCATTTTACCAAAAAGTAAAACGTTTGCATAGCATTGAGTTACTCTTTTTCATTTATAGCAAAAAATGTGAACCCTTGTTTTGAGTTCACATTTCGTTTTTATTCCGCGGCTTGTTGCCAACGTTTTGCTAGCTTATGAGACAGGCTGGAAATAGCAAAGTTAAAGATAAAGTAAATTAAGGCAATCAGTATATAAAGACTGAAGACCTGCTCTGGTTCGAAATAGCGTCCCATGAGAATTTGGCTGGCGCCAAAGAGTTCTTGTAGGGCGATAACAGAGTAGAGAAGACTGGTATCCTTAATCACAGTTACAAACTGTGAAATGATGGCTGGCAGCATTTTGCGGATCGCTTGTGGGAGAATGATGTAGTAGAGGATTTGCGCAGAGGTAAAACCTTGCGACATTCCTGCTTCATACTGCCCTTTGTCCACGGCATTTAGACCACCTCGGATAATCTCAGCCAGGGCTGCTGAGGTAAAGAGGGTAAAGGCAGTGATACCTGCTGGTGTGGACTTCATCTTAAACACCAAAAAGATGGTGAAAATCCAGAGGAGGTTGGGAACGTTACGTACAAACTCGATATAAATGCTGGAGATGATCCGTAAGACAGGATTTTTCCCATTTCTCATGACGGCTAGTACTGTTCCGATAAGGGTCGAGAGGACGATAGCAATCAGAGAAATGTAGAGGGTTAAGCCAAATCCTTTAAAGATAAAGACTAGGTTATCTGGGGTCAAAACTTCTAAAATGGATTCCATAGTAACCTCCTAAAGTGAATAGGCTTTTTTGTTGGCTTGCTCCATCTTGCGACCAAACTGGGCAACAGGGAAGCATAGAGCAAAGTAGAGAAGAGCAGCGCCTAAAAAGGCTGGGATATAGTTTCCGTTGAGAGCCGACCAAGACTTAGTCACAAACATCAAGTCTACTCCAGAGATGATAGCTACGGTAGAGGTGTTCTTGATGAGGTTAACGATTTGGTTGGTCAATGGAGGGAGAATGATACGGAAGGCCTGAGGCAAGATAATCAAGCGCATGGCACTGATATAGGTAAAACCTTGCGACAAGGCGGCCTCCATCTGACCGCTAGGAATAGACTGAATCCCTGAACGAATAACCTCAGCAATATAAGCGCCGTGATAGAGTCCCACACAAAGTACAGCTGTCCAATAAATGGGAATCATGATGGTGTGTTCACTGATAAGGGGCAAACCATAAAAGACGATGACAAACTGCACCAAGAGGGGAGTATTTTGGTAAAATTCGACAAAGATACGAGCCAAAACGCGCAAGAATGGGCGTTTGCTGGTTGACATGGCCCCGAAGAAGATGCCCAAAACCATGGCGAGGATAAAGGAACCAATCGCTAGGGCAAGAGTGAAGAGGAAACCATTGAAAAATTGTCCAAAATCCTGAAAATAGGCTGTCCAAGATGATAAATCTGTCATGGGGTGTCCTCCTTAATCTGCAGTATGGCTAGATGGTTTGAGCTTGTAACGGTCATAAAGTTTCTGCAAACTACCGTCCTTGGTCCATTTAGTGACCAAGCTATCAAGATAATCGTTGAGCTCGGTGTTTGATTTCTTGGTGACGATACCGTAGTCAGATGGCTTGAAACTATCATCTAGTAGTTTTGTCCGTTTACTAATGTAGCCAGACAGGATAGAACGGTCCACGGAAAAGGCATCAATACGGTGAGCGTGAAGGGAAGTAATCAATTCTGGATAGGAACCAAGTTCGACAAATTTAAAGGTTAGACCTTTCTTTTTGCCCAGTTCAGTAATCAGGCGTTGGGTGATGGATCCTTGAGCAACCCCAATGGTTTTACCGTTTAGGTCCTCAATGCTTTTGATGTTGGCGGATTTATTGACCAAAAAGCCAGAAGCGTCCGTGTAGTAGGGACTGGTGAAGTTGTATAGTTTTTTGCGTTCATCTGTGATGGTGAAGGTTGCGATATCCATGTCGACCTGTTCATTGTCTAGTAGTGGTCCGCGAGTTTGAGCGGTAACAGGAACGTAGCGAATCTTGACCTTGAGTTCGTCTGCAATCATCTTGGCAAGGTCCGTTTCGATACCAGAATAAGTCCCTGTCTTGGGATCCTTGTAGCCAAAATTAGGAACGTCTTGTTTGACACCAACAACCAGTTCACCTCTTTTTTGAATGTCTGCGACGCTGGTATCGGCTTGAGCTGGTTTGGCAGCAGCAAGGCCGAAAAGGCTAATCAATAATGCTGCTAAAAAGAGTTTCTTTTTCATAGGCGCCTCCTTATTTAACTTTGTCACTTTCGTGGTTGATAATTTTGCTGAGAAATTGTTGAGCACGAGGTTCGCTTGGATTGTCAAAAAAGTCATCAACATCTGTCGTGTCTACTAAAACCTCTCCGTCGGCCATAAAGATAATGCGGTCCGCAACTTCACGGGCAAAGCCCATTTCGTGGGTAACGATGATCATATTCATCCCATCGTGGGCTAATTTTTGCATAACTGTTAGAACATCTCCGATGGTTTCAGGGTCAAGGGCAGATGTTGGTTCATCAAAGAGGAGGAGTTCCGGATGCATGGCAAGACCACGTGCGATGGCGATCCGCTGTTTTTGTCCACCAGACAGCATAGCTGGGTAGGAATCTTTCTTGTCCCACATGTTTACAAATTCCAGATATTTTTGGGCTGTTTTTTCAGCTTCTTTTTTATCAATTCCTAGAACTTTAATGGGTGCAAGTGTTACGTTTTCTAACACTGTTTTGTGTGGATAAAGATTAAAATGTTGAAAAACCATGCCGACTTCCTTACGAAGAGGAACTAAATCTTTCTGGCTAGCACCTGCTACTTGGTGTCCATTGACCAGGAGACTCCCTTTGTCAACAGCCTCTAAACCATTGATGGTACGGATAAGAGTGGACTTCCCAGAACCGGAAGGTCCAAGCAGAACAACAACTTGTCCTTTTTCAAAACGGAGATTGATGTCGCGGAGTGCGTGGTAGTCTCCGTAATATTTTTCGACGTTTTTAAATTCTACTAAAGCCATGAGAGATCTCCTTTGTGTTAGATTTTATAACATGATTCTACAACAAAAGAATGTTCTTGTCAAATCATATCTGAAAAAAATTCACTAAAATATTATAAAAAAGCAATCTGGATAGAGAAAATGCCTAAATCATGTTATAATGAAACGATAGAATTCTTAGAAAGAGTGGATGTCTTTTTGATAACTCCTACTTATGAATGGCAGTTTGCCCCGCAGGTTGAAGATGCGGATTTTACAAAGATAGCCAAGAAGGCTGGACTGGGTCCTGAGGTGGCTCGGTTATTATTTGAAAGAGGGATTCAGGATGAAGAAAGTCTAAAGAAGTTTTTAGAACCTTCTTTAGAGGACTTGCATGACCCCTATCTGCTCCATGATATGGACAAGGCAGTGGAACGGATTCGTCAGGCCATTGAAGAAGGGGAAAACATTCTCATCTATGGAGACTACGATGCGGACGGTATGACTTCAGCTTCGATTGTGAAGGAAAGTTTGGAACAGCTTGGTGCTGAGTGCCGTGTATACCTACCCAATCGTTTTACCGATGGCTATGGTCCCAATGCCAGTGTCTATAAATACTTTATAGAGCAAGAGGGAATTTCCTTGATTGTGACAGTGGACAATGGGGTTGCAGGTCATGAGGCCATTGAACTAGCTCAGGCTATGGGTGTGGATGTCATTGTGACCGATCACCATTCCATGCCGGAAACCCTTCCTGATGCCTATGCGATTGTTCACCCTGAGCATCCAGATGCGGATTATCCCTTCAAATATTTGGCCGGATGCGGAGTGGCTTTCAAGCTGGCTTGCGCTCTTTTAGAAGAAGTGCAAGTGGAATTGCTTGATTTGGTTGCTATCGGTACCATTGCCGATATGGTGAGCTTGACAGATGAAAACCGTATCATGGTTCAATATGGTCTGGAGATGCTGGGGCATACTCAGCGTATTGGTTTGCAAGAAATGCTGGATATGGCTGGGATTGCTGCGAATGAAGTAACGGAAGAAACGGTTGGCTTTCAGATTGCCCCTCGTTTAAATGCCTTGGGGCGATTGGATGATCCCAATCCTGCCATTGATTTGCTGACTGGGTTTGACGATGAGGAAGCACATGAGATTGCCCTCATGATTCACCAGAAAAATGAAGAACGTAAGGAAATCGTCCAATCTATCTATGAAGAAGCTAAGACCATGGTGGATCCTGAGAAGAAGGTCCAGATTTTGGCCAAGGAAGGCTGGAATCCTGGCGTTCTGGGTATCGTTGCTGGTCGTTTGTTGGAAGAGCTAGGGCAGACAGTTATTGTTCTTAATATAGAAGAAGGTCGCGCCAAGGGTAGTGCTCGTAGTGTGGAAGCAGTCAATATTTTTGAAGCTCTGGATCCCCATCGAGATCTCTTTATCGCCTTTGGTGGCCATGCTGGTGCAGCAGGAATGACGCTGGAAGTGGAGAAACTCTCAGATTTATCTCAGGTTTTGGAAGACTATGTCCGTGAAAAAGGTGCAGATGCTAGTGGTAAGAACAAGTTAAATCTAGATGAAGAGCTAGACTTGGAGACGCTTAGCTTGGAAACGGTCAAAAGTTTTGAACGCTTGGCACCTTTTGGAATGGACAATCAGAAACCTGTCTTTTATATTAAGGATTTTCATGTCGAAAGTGCCCGTACTATGGGAGCAGGCAATGCCCACCTCAAACTAAAAATTTCCAAGGGTGAGGCGAGCTTTGAAGTGGTGGCCTTTGGACAAGGTAGATGGGCAACAGAGTTTGCTCAAACAAAAAACCTAGAATTGGCAGTCACCTTGTCTGTCAACCAATGGAATGGGCAAACTGCCCTCCAGTTGATGATGGTAGATGCGCGTGTGGAGGGCGTTCAGCTCTTTAACATCCGTGGGAAAAATGCAGTCTTGCCAGAGGGAATTCCAGTCTTGGATTTCTCTGGAGAGGTGCCAGATTTAGCGAATAGTGAGGCGGTTGTCGTGAAGGATATTCCCGAGGATATTACCTTGCTGAAGACCATTTTTCAGGAACAGCACTTCTCAGCTGTCTATTTCAAAAACGACATCGACAAGGCCTACTATCTGACAGGTTATGGGACTAGAGAGCAGTTTGCAAAATTGTACAAGACTATTTACCAGTTCCCGGAGTTTGATATTCGCTACAAGCTCAAAGATTTGGCGACTTATCTCAATATCCAACAAATCTTGCTGGTCAAGATGATTCAAGTATTTGAGGAACTTGGCTTTGTAACGATCAAAGATGGTGTCATGACAGTCAATAAAGAAGCGCCGAAAAGGGAAATTGCTGAAAGTCAGATTTACCAAAATCTCAAACAGACCGTTAAAGACCAAGAAATGATGGCGCTGGGTACCGTTCAGGAAATTTATGACTTTTTAATGGAGTTATAGATGGAAAGGGACTGAGATGACCTATCTCGGTCTCTTTTTGACGGATAAATGCTTGATGTGGGAGTGGTTGATAAGATAGTCTTTTGGATGGTTTGGTGATGTAAAGATTGGGGGTAACGATTCATTTTTTATTCTCTTCTATCACTTTATACGATGTCTTCTTTTAAACCTTATGTAGTAAAAGTATAAATTTTTGTAACATGACTAAAATATAACTCTAAACGAACTGACATGTAAATCAAGTATGATTTTCTTATCAAGAAAATATAAGGGGAATCCAGTTATGAAAAAAACAGTTACGAAACTGACTCTTGGTTTGACTTCTACCGCTATTTTAGCTACAGTTGGTGCTCAAACTGTGCACGCGAACTCTTACGTTGTCCAAGACGGTGATTCATTTTATGCCATCGCAACTGCAAACGGCATGGATCCGCATGAGTTGGCAGCTTTGAATGGAAAAACCATCTTTGACACTATCCACCCAGGCGATGTATTGGAAGTGAGTGGTTCCGCTCAGGCTAGCTCAACCTACAGTGCTCCAGCTAGTACTGCGAACGTGGTATCAGATACAGAGGATGTTGTCGAAAAGACTCCGACAAACTATGGAAACTCATACCCTGTTGGTCAGTGTACATGGGGTGTGAAAGAATTGGCGCCTTGGGCTAGCAACTGGTGGGGAAATGCCAACACGTGGGCAATCTACGCGAGCGCTCAAGGATATAAGACAGGAAGTGTTCCGGTAGTAGGAGCAATCGCCGTTTGGGACGGTGGTGAATATGGACACGTTGCTTATGTAACAGATGTTCAAAGTGAAAACTCTATCCAGGTATTGGAAGCAAACTACAGACGTCAAAAGCAGATTGCGAATTACCGTGGCTTCTTTAATCCTCATGAATTTTTAGGTAACGTCACTTATATCTATCCAAACTAAAGATGATAAAAAGATTTAGAATTTCTAAGTCTTTTTTCTTTTTGAAAAAATTTCCTATCGATAACCTCCATCTTAGTGGCTAATTGCTGAAAATTTTTTAGATTTTGAAGCGAACAGGAAATTCTCGCTTTTGGATGTAGATAAACCATGTCTTTGTGGAAAATAGTTCTCAAGTCGAGAGTTAAAGGGCAAGAATTTAACTTGTTTTGAACTAAAAGAGAAATTTAGAGTTCGAGATAGGTATCTGAAATCAAATTGATTCAGAAAGTCCATAATTTTGATGGTACAATCCTTCCATTATCTTAGATGAAACCTCAAAAAGAGAAGTCAAAGTAAAAGAATTCGATTCACAGTAGTGACTAATCTCTAGTTAAAAACCGATCTTCGTTTTGAAAATAATCAAAAAAATGGTATAATGGTAGGAAAAGATTCGGCTGAAAGTTTTAGAACTTTTAGAATAGAGGGAAAATTCACCCTATAATCAAGATAAATTCAGTTTCGGAGGAAAAATGAGTAATATTAGTTTAACAACACTAGGTGGTGTACGAGAAAATGGGAAAAATATGTACATCGCTGAAATCGATGGTTCTATTTTTGTTTTGGATGCAGGGCTTAAATACCCTGAAAATGAACAATTAGGGGTAGATGTCGTCATTCCAAATATGGACTACCTTTTTGAAAATAGCGATCGTATCGCTGGTGTCTTCTTGACCCACGGACATGCGGATGCCATTGGTGCCCTGCCTTATCTTTTGGCAGAGGCTAAGGTGCCTGTGTTTGGTTCTGAGTTGACCATTGAGTTGGCCAAACTCTTTGTCAAAGGAAATGATACGGTTAAGAAATTCAATGACTTCCATGTGATTGATGAAGATACAGAGATCGACTTTGGAGGGACTGTGGTTTCCTTCTTCCGTACAACCCACTCTATCCCAGAAAGTTTGGGAGTAGTCCTGAAAACAGCTGAAGGTAGCATAGTTTACACAGGCGACTTCAAGTTTGACCAGACAGCTAGCGAATCCTATGCGACGGATTTTGCTCGTTTGGCAGAGATTGGTCGTGATGGTGTCTTGGCGCTCCTCAGTGATTCAGCCAATGCAGACAGCAATATCCAGGTAGCTAGCGAGAGTGAAGTTGGAGACGAAATTACCCAGACCATTGCAGACTGGGAAGGTCGTATCATCGTTGCCGCAGTTGCCAGCAACCTTTCTCGTATTCAGCAGGTTTTTGATGCTGCAGCAGATACAGGTCGCCGAGTTGTTCTGACTGGATTTGATATTGAAAATATCGTCCGCACTGCGATTCGACTCAAAAAATTATCTCTAGCTAATGAAAGTCTCTTGATTAAACCCAAAGAAATGTCTCGTTTTGAAGACCATGAGTTGATTATCCTTGAGACTGGCCGTATGGGTGAGCCTATTAATGGACTTCGTAAGATGTCCATTGGACGCCACCGTTATGTGGAAATCAAAGATGGGGACTTGGTTTATATCGTAACGACTCCATCTATCGCCAAAGAAGCCGTCATGGCGCGTGTTGAAAACATGATCTACCAAGCTGGTGGTGTGGTGAAACTCATTACCCAAAGCTTGCGAGTATCCGGACATGGGAATGCGCGTGATTTGCAGTTGATGATCAATCTTTTGCAACCAAATTACCTCTTCCCTATCCAAGGGGAGTATCGTGAGTTGGATGCGCATGCCAAGGCTGCCATGGCAGTTGGAATGTTGCCAGAGCGTATCTTCATCCCTAAAAAGGGAACGACCATGTCTTATGAACATGGGGACTTTGTCCCAGCTGGAGCTGTTTCTGCGGGTGATGTCTTGATTGATGGAAATGCCATCGGGGATGTTGGAAATGTGGTCCTTCGTGACCGTAAGGTCTTGTCAGAGGATGGAATCTTTATCGTGGCGATCACTGTCAACCGTCGTGAGAAGAAAATTGTGGCTAAGGCCCGTGTTCATACGCGTGGATTTGTTTATCTCAAGAAGAGCCGCGACATTCTCCGTGAAAGCTCAGAATTGATTAACCAAACGGTAGAAGAGTATCTTCAAGGTGATGACTTTGACTGGGCAGATCTCAAAGGCAAGGTTCGCGACAATCTGACCAAGTACCTCTTTGATCAAACCAAGCGTCGCCCGGCAATCTTGCCAGTCGTGATGGAAGCAAAGTAATAAGCAGAATACCTACAGAAAAAGTCGAAATTCGGCTTTTTCTTATAGAATAGTAAAAGGAGACAACCATGGCAGTTATGAATATTGAGTATTACTCAGAAGTTTTGGATATGGAGTGGGGCGTTACGGTACTCTATCCAGATGCTAGTCGGGTGATTGAACCAGATTGCACAGATATTCCTGTTCTTTATCTTTTACATGGAATGTCAGGAAATCAAAATAGCTGGCTCAAACGTACCAATGTCGAACGCTTGTTGCGTGGAACCAATCTCATTGTTATCATGCCCAATACTAGCAATGGCTGGTACACAGATACCCAGTATGGCTATAACTACTATACTGCTCTAGCAGAAGAACTCCCCCAAGTCATGAAACGTTTCTTCCCCAATATGACCAACAAACGAGAAAAAACTTTCATAGCAGGCCTCTCCATGGGTGGATATGGTTCCTTCAAACTAGCTCTCGCAACCAATCGTTTTTCTCATGCGGCTAGTTTTTCTGGTGCGCTTAGTTTTCAGGAATTTTCTCCTGAAAGTCAGGATCTGGGGTCACTTGCCTACTGGAGAGGAGTTTTTGGAGAGATTAAAGACTGGACATCTAGTCCTCATTCGCTTGAAAGCATGGCTGCAAAATCCGATAAAAAGACTAAACTATGGGCTTGGTGTGGGCAACAAGACTATCTCTACTCTGCCAATAATCTCGCAGTGAAAAACCTCAAAAATCTTGGTTTTGAGGTGACCTATAGTCACAGTCCAGGTAAGCACGAGTGGTACTACTGGGAAAAACAATTGGAACGTTTTTTAGCTACCTTACCAATTGACTTTGTCTTGGAAGAACGTTTATCTTAGTTTTAGGTTTCTTTCAGCTTTCTTCAGTAAAATAGAGAATCTATCTTGATCAAGGAGAATGTGATTTCAAGATAGGTTCTTATTTTTATGAAAGGTGGGGCGTCATGTTCTGGATTATTCGATTATTCTTCCGATTTCTTTTGGGAATTTGGCGTTTCTTCTGGCGTCTGGTTTGGACTGTGGTCATTCTACTGCTCATTGCTTTTGGAGTGGTTTGGTATCTGACAGGTGATTTTCATTCTGCGGTCAATCAGGTTGAAAAAATGAGTAAGATTGGTCAAGGTGGCTGGAATCAATGGAAGGAGACGGGAACGCTGGAAGTCTTGTCTCAGACAGACAGTCACCAACATGCAGAAGGCAAGTGGGCTCAGGCCTCAGCTCGCATCTATATTGAGCCTCAAATGGATGAAACCTTCCAAGGTGCCTATGCAGAAGCCATAAAAAACTGGAATCAAACGGGAGCCTTTACCTTTGAGGTGGTTGCGGATCCTAGCCAGGCAGATATTGTGGCAAGTGAGATGAATGATGGATCGACCGCTGTAGCAGGTCAAGCCGAGAGTCAAACCAATTTGTTAACCAAACAATTTATATCTGTAACGGTTCGCCTGAATCACTATTATCTATCCAATCCAAACTATGGTTATTCTTATGACAGAATCGTGCACACGGCGGAGCACGAGCTGGGGCATGCCATCGGTTTGGATCATACCAACGAGACTTCTGTCATGCAGCCAGCAGGTTCCTATTATGGGATTCAGCCTCAGGATGTGACAGCTGTTCAAGAACTCTATTCCAGTAGCGACTAGATGAAGTCGGTGCAATCTGAAAAGAAATCAAAGCTCCTCCAACAAGTGATTGGTGGGGCTTTTTGTTCGTCCTGTTGCAGGCTTTTTGCTATAATGGAACTATGAATAACTTGATCAAATCAAAACTAGAGCTCCTACCGACCAGCCCTGGTTGTTACATTCACAAGGATAAAAATGGCACCATTATCTATGTAGGAAAGGCTAAAAATCTGCGTAACCGTGTGCGCTCCTATTTCCGTGGAAGTCACGATACCAAGACTGAGGCTCTGGTATCTGAAATTGTGGATTTTGAATTTATCGTCACTGAGTCCAATATTGAGGCACTTCTCCTAGAAATCAACCTGATCAAGGAAAATCAGCCCAAGTACAATATCATGCTCAAGGATGATAAGTCCTATCCTTTCATCAAAATCACCAATGAGCGTTATCCTCGCTTGATTATCACCCGTCAGGTTAAAAAGGACGGTGGTCTCTACTTTGGTCCCTATCCAGATGTAGGGGCAGCAAATGAAATCAAGCGACTGCTGGATCGGATTTTTCCTTTTCGCAAGTGTACTAATCCACCGTCTAAGGTCTGTTTTTACTACCATATCGGCCAGTGTATGGCCCATACTATCTGTAAAAAAGATGAGGCCTATTTCAAGTCCATGGCTCAGGAGGTTTCTGATTTCCTAAAAGGACAGGATGACAAAATCATCGATGACCTCAAGGGCAAGATGGCAAAGGCAGCTCAAAGTATGGAGTTTGAACGTGCAGCGGAATACCGTGACCTGATTCAGGCCATTGGAACGCTTCGGACCAAGCAACGAGTTATGGCCAAGGATCTTCAAAATCGGGATGTCTTTGGTTACTATGTGGATAAGGGCTGGATGTGTGTCCAGGTTTTCTTTGTCCGTCAGGGAAAACTCATCGAGCGGGATGTCAATCTTTTCCCTTATTACAACGATCCGGATGAGGACTTCTTGACCTATGTGGGACAATTCTATCAAGAAAAATCTCACCTGGTTCCCAATGAAGTATTGATTCCGCAGGATATCGATGAAGAAGCAGTCAAGGCCTTGGTGGATACCAAGATTCTCAAACCCCAACGTGGGGAGAAAAAACAACTGGTCAATCTAGCCATAAAAAATGCTCGTGTTAGTCTGGAGCAGAAGTTCAATCTGCTAGAAAAATCAGTCGAAAAGACCCAAGGGGCTATTGAAAATCTGGGACGCTTGCTCCAAATCCCGACCCCAGTACGTATCGAATCCTTCGATAACTCCAATATCATGGGAACCAGTCCTGTTTCAGCTATGGTGGTCTTTGTCAATGGTAAACCGAGTAAGAAGGATTACCGTAAGTACAAGATAAAAACGGTTGTGGGTCCAGACGACTATGCCAGCATGCGAGAGGTCATTCGCAGACGTTATGGTCGAGTTCAACGAGACGGTTTGACTCCTCCTGATTTGATTGTCATTGATGGGGGACAAGGGCAAGTCAATATCGCAAAGCAGGTCATCCAAGAGGAGCTGGGTTTGGATATTCCAATTGCAGGTCTGCAAAAGAATGACAAGCACCAAACCCATGAACTGCTCTTTGGAGATCCGCTGGAAGTGGTGGAGTTGTCACGAAACTCTCAGGAATTTTTCCTCCTCCAACGCATCCAAGATGAGGTCCACCGCTTTGCTATCACTTTCCACCGGCAACTGCGCTCCAAAAATTCCTTTTCTTCACAGCTGGATGGAATTGAAGGGCTAGGACCTAAACGCAAGCAAAATCTTATGAAGCATTTCAAGTCTCTCACTAAAATCAAGGAAGCCAGTGTGGATGAAATTGTCGAAGTTGGTGTGCCAAGAGCAGTCGCAGAAGATGTGAAAAGAAAGTTGAACCCTCAGGAAGAAGTGGAATTGGCTCAAGTAGCGGAAGAGAGAGTAGATTACCAAACGGAAGGAAATTATCATGAACCATAAAATCGCAATTTTATCAGATATTCATGGAAATGTGACTGCCTTAGAAGCAGTGATTGCAGATGCTAAAGCACAAGGAGTCAGTGAATACTGGCTCATGGGAGACATTTTCCTCCCTGGTCCAGGTGCAAATGACTTGGTCGCTCTGTTAAAGGAACTTCCTATCACTGCAAGTGTTCGAGGCAATTGGGATGATTGTGTCTTAGAGGCTTTAGATGGGCAATATAGCTTAGAAGACCCACAGGAAGTCCAGCTCTTGCGTATGACGCAGTATTTGATGGAGCGAATGGATCCTGCAACGATTGACTGGCTACGAAGCTTACCTATGCTAGAAAAGAGAGAAGTTGACGGTCTGCGTTTTTCTCTTTCTCATAATTTGCCAAATAAGAACTATGGTGGTGACTTGCTAGTTGAGAATGATACAGAGAAATTTGACCAACTCCTAGATGATGAAGTTGATGTGGCAGTCTATGGTCATGTTCACAAGCAGTTGCTTCGTTATGGCAGTCAAGGGCAACAAATCATCAATCCAGGGTCGATTGGCATGCCCTATTTTAATTGGGAGGCGTTAAAAAATCACCGTGCTCAGTATGCTGTGATAGAAGTGGAAGATGGAGAATTGGTAAACATTCTATTCCGAAAAGTTACTTATGACTATGAAGCAGAGTTAGAATTGGCCAAGTCTAAGGACCTTCCCTTTATCGAAATGTATGAAGAACTACGCCGAGATGACAACTATCGGGGGCACAATCTGGAACTCTTAGCTAGTTTAATTGAAAAGCATGGGTATGTAGAGGATGTGAGGGATTATTTTGATTTTTTGTAAAAGTTGCTTTAACTAACAAATACTAAATAAAACGATTGGCTAAGCCAATCGTTTTATTTACTTGAGGCTGATAACCTTATCCAAGTTTTGATTTTTTAATCCCTTGTGTGAATGAAATGGCTAACTTCTATATATTTATATTTATTCGAAATAAATGAATAATAATTAGACGGATAGAATTTACGTTATAGTTCGAAATAGAGATACGCTATTGATATATGAAGGAAAGAAACGAATCTAAGTTTTTATAATTTTACAGAAAATGTTTGACAATAAAATTATTTTATTTTAAAATGGAATTAATTATAAAATATTAAGGAGAAAGTCATGAAAAAAATTCTTACTTCTAGCTTATTACTTTTATCAGTTGTAACTTTAGCAGCCTGTTCTGGAAATAATTCTAGTAACTCAGCTACCAAAGAATCAACTGCTAAAGAAACGTCCTCTTCAAAAAATGAAACTTCGAAATCTGAGACTTCAAAATCTGAAACTTCAAATAACGAAGCTTCAAAGAAAGATTCTTCAAAAACATCTGATTTTACTCTTTTGACTGATGAAGAAATTGATAAAGCTAAAACAATTGGAGATATGAAGACTCTCTATGGTAAGTTGATTGATAGTTATAAGAAATATGTAAAAGAAGTTGAAGATAAAATCCCAGCAGATCAAAAAGAAAGCTATAAGGATCAAGTTGAACCAGCTCTTGAAGCGATGGAATCTTCAAGAACTGCTTTTAACGAAGGACTTTCAAGTGCTGGTTCTGATGACACGGCTATGCCAGAAGAAGCACGCACTCCGTTTCTTCAACAGTTGAAAACTGCACGTGATTCGTTAAAACAAGCTCTCAAAGGAGCTAGCAGTTTTGTTACTGAATAATGACATAAAATAGGCAGACGAAGATTCGTCTGCTTTTTTGAAAGCCATTATTCCTCGTAGAAGATAGATAAGAAAAATAAAGTGGTAATACCGCATTGTGGCTTCTCCATTTTAATAATCTCCGTGAGGAGAAACCAACAAATACTAAATAAAGCGATTGGCTGATTCAATCGCTTTTAATAACTCTTATTGTAACTGAGATTGATCTGGAAGATAAGAACCACCTAGATAGGTGTTGCTGAGTTTTTCGAGAGTTCCATCTTGATAGAGTTCTTTGAGAACTTTATCGAACTGTTCTTTGAACTCTTTTTGGTCGCTCGAGAAAATAATATAGTTGTTATGATTGTCAGCAGAAGGTAGAACGACAACAGATAAATCTAAGCTACGATCTTTGATAATCTTTTAAACAGAAACTTTGTCAAAAACAAGGTAATTAAATTCACAATTAGCAAGGTCAAGGATTCGTTTGCCAATATCCTTCCCAGAAAATTGGATAGTTGCAGTGTTATCTGAGTGTTTCTGATTCCAGTTAGTAATAAATTGGGCATTGGAAGTTCCTGTATCCTCTTGGGTTGTTTTGCCAGCAATTTGGTCAAGAGAAGTCAAAGGATTTTTCTTGTTGCTAACGAGGACGAGGGGGTTGTTTGAAATAGGAAGTGAGTAGAGGTATTTTTCAGCAAGCTCTTTTGTGTAACTCAAGTTATTGGCTGCTGCCTGATAGTGACCAGAATCAAGTCCTGGAAAGATGCTTTCCCAGGCAGTTCTTTGGAATTGAATCTCATAATCACTCAGTTTTTATCAACTGCTTTTAAAACTTCGATATCGAAGCCTGTCAGATTGCCATTTTCTTCGTGGTCAAAGGGAGATACATCCCCAGCTGTAGCAACGACTATTGTCTTTGGAGTTGCTGTTTCTTTTGTTGTTGCTCGGTTCCCGCAGGCAACCAAAAATGGGAGGATGAGTAGTAAAAGGCCAATTTTTTCATAATATCTCCGTTCAAATGAAAATTACTTATCAGTCTATCAAAAACTGTTTTATTGAACCAATGTATATTTTTATGCCTAAGAAAGATAAAAAATCTTAATCATGAAAAAACTCTGCGAGCTCTTTCAAAATATGGTAGAATGGATGCAGTAGAATTAGAAAAGGAAATCGATTATGAAATTTCTTGAATTAAATAAAAAACGTCATGCGACTAAGCATTTTACTGATAAACCGGTAGATTCCAAAGATGTGCGTACGGCTATCGAAATCGCAACCTTGGCCCCAAGTGCCCACAACAGCCAGCCATGGAAGTTTGTGGTTGTTCGTGAAAAAAATGCTGAACTGGCAAAATTGGCATATGGTTCGAACTTTGAGCAGGTATCATCAGCGCCTGTAACCATTGCCTTGTTTACAGACACAGATTTGGCAAAACGTGCTCGTAAGATTGCCCGTGTTGGTGGTGCTAATAACTTTTCTGAAGAACAACTTCAATATTTTATGAAGAATCTGCCTGCTGAATTTGCGCGTTACAGTGAGCAACAGATCAGCGACTACCTAGCCCTCAATGCAGGTTTGGTTGCTATGAACTTGGTTTTGGCTCTTACAGACCAAGGAATTGGTTCTAATATTATTCTTGGATTTGATAAGTCAAAAGCCAACGAAGTTTTGGACATTGAAGACCGTTTCCGCCCAGAACTTTTGATCACAGTGGGTTACACAGATGAGAAGTTAGAACCAAGCTACCGCTTGCCAGTAGATGAAATTATCGAGAAGAGATAGGAAGAAAAAATGACAGTTATTGATTTTACAGCAGAAGTAGAAAAACGCAAAGAAGACCTCTTGGCTGACTTGTTTAGCCTTTTGGAAATCAACTCAGAACGTGATGACAGCAAGGCGAATGCTGATCATCCATTTGGACCTGGTCCAGTAAAAGCCTTGGAAAAATTCCTTGAAATCGCAGCCCGCGATGGCTACCCAACTAAAAATGTCGATAACTATGCAGGACATTTTGAGTTTGGTGATGGAGAAGAAGTTCTCGGAATCTTTGCCCATATGGACGTGGTACCAGCTGGTAGCGGTTGGGATACAGACCCTTATACACCAACTATCAAAGACGGTCGCCTCTACGCGCGTGGTGCTTCTGATGACAAGGGACCTACAACAGCTTGTTACTATGGCTTGAAAATCATCAAAGAATTGGGCCTTCCAACTTCTAAGAAAGTTCGCTTTATCGTGGGAACAGACGAAGAATCTGGCTGGGCAGACATGGACTACTACTTTGAACATGTAGGACTTGCGAAACCAGACTTTGGTTTCTCACCTGACGCTGAATTCCCTATCATAAATGGTGAAAAAGGAAACATCACAGAATACCTTCACTTTGCAGGTGAAAATACTGGTTCAGCTCGTCTTCACAGTTTCACAGGTGGATTACGTGAAAACATGGTACCTGAGTCAGCAACTGCAGTTGTTTCAGGGGATTTAGCTGACTTGCAAGCTAAGCTAGACGCCTTCGTTGCAGAACACCAGCTCAGAGGAGAAATTCAAGAAGAGAACGGTCGGTACAAGGTGACTGTAATTGGTAAATCAGCTCATGGTGCTATGCCTGCATCAGGTGTCAATGGTGCGACCTACCTTGCCCTTTTCCTCAGTCAGTTTGACTTTGCAGGACCTGCAAAAGACTACCTTGACATTGCTGGTAAGATTCTTTTGAATGACCACGAAGGTAAAAACTTGAAAGTAGCTCATGTGGATGAAAAGATGGGTGCCCTTTCTATGAATGCCGGTGTCTTTCGCTTTGATGAAACAAGTGCTGACAATACGATTGCTCTTAACTTCCGTTATCCAAAAGGAACAAGTCCAGAGCATATCAAGTCAATCCTTGAAAACTTGCCAGTTGCTTCTGTTAGCCTTTCTGAACACGGACACACCCCTCACTATGTACCGATGGAAGATCCACTTGTGCAAACCTTGTTGAATGTTTATGAAAAACAAACTGGTCTTAAAGGTCACGAGCAAGTCATCGGTGGTGGTACCTTTGGTCGTTTACTGGAACGTGGAGTTGCCTACGGTGCCATGTTCCCAGACTCAATCGATACCATGCACCAAGCCAACGAATTTATCGCCTTGGACGATCTCTTCCGAGCAGCAGCAATCTATGCTGAAGCTATTTATGAACTGATCAAATAAAATGATAGAAGTCTGAGATTGTATGCTTGGACTTCTTTTTGGAGGGAAAACAGATGTCTCAAATTGAAAGAATCAAGCAAGCCATTATGGCGGATCCGCAAAATACCAGCTATACAGAACGCGGAATCGAACCTCTCTTTGCGGCGCCAAAAACTGCCCTCATCAATATTGTCGGTCAGGCTCCTGGGCTTAAAACGCAAGAAGCTGGGATTTATTGGAAGGATAAGAGTGGCGATCGCTTGCGGGACTGGCTAGGTGTGGATGAGGACACCTTTTACAATTCAGGTTATTTTGCAGTTCTGCCCATGGATTTCTACTTTCCGGGGCATGGCAAGTCAGGCGACCTTCCACCTCGTACAGGTTTTGCAGAAAAATGGCATCCGCAACTCTTGCAAGAATTGCCCGATATTCAATTAACTCTCTTGATTGGGCAATATGCCCAAGCCTATTATTTACATGAGAAAGTTAGTGGCAAGGTAACAGAGCGGGTGAAACACTACAAAGACTATCTACCAGAATTTTTCCCTCTGGTGCACCCGTCACCACGAAATCAAATCTGGATGGCTAAGAATCCTTGGTTTGAGTCAGAAGTGGTGCCAGAGTTGAAAAAAAGAATTAAAGCTATTTTAGGAGAAAAAGAATGAAAGAAATAGCCTTCGATGCATTTTACCAGCTTTATCAAAATGAGCAACTTTCTTTAGTGGACGTGAGAGAAGTAGAAGAGTTCGAGACGCTTCATTTAGAAGGTGCTCAGAACCTACCACTTAGTCAATTGGCTGATACTTATGATCAGTTGGACAAGGACCTCTTGCATTATGTCATTTGTAAATCAGGAATGCGTTCAGCGCGTGCTTGTCAGTTTCTAGCTGAACAGGGTTATGACGTTATCAATGTCCAAGGTGGAATGACGGCCTTTGAAAATCTTTAAAGCTATATAGCGTTAGATCCTAATCTTCCCTTGCTCGGTTCCAACTGAGTGAGGGATTTTGTTTTTAGATAATTCTTATTTTTAAAAATATTGAAAACATTCAATGATTAATTTTGGATACTTTTTTCAGAGTCTTAATCATGGTATACTAGGTCAGTATTTTAGAAATATGAAGGAGATTATTATGGCTAAAAAAGGTGCCCTAACAGGCTTGCTCCTGTTTGGAATATTTTTTGGTGCGGGAAACTTGATTTTTCCGCCTTCTCTAGGTGCTTTATCTGGAGAACAGTTTCTTCCTGCCATCGCAGGTTTTGTCTTTTCAGGTGTCGGTATTGCTGTCCTAACGCTCATCATCGGAACGCTAAACCCGAAAGGATACATTCACGAGATTTCTAAGAAAATCTCACCTTGGTTTGCGACGCTTTATCTTGCAGTCCTTTATCTATCGATTGGCCCTTTCTTTGCCATTCCGCGTACAGCAACAACAGCTTACGAAGTTGGGATTAGTCCCCTCTTATCCGAAGCAAACAAAGGTCTAGGATTGATTGTCTTTACCGTACTGTATTTTGCAGCAGCCTATCTGATTTCGCTCAATCCTTCAAAGATTTTGGACCGAATCGGACGTATCTTGACCCCAGTCTTTGCTTTGTTGATCGTTATCTTGGTTGTACTAGGTGCCTTCAAATATGGTGGAACAAGTCCTCAAGTAGCTTCAGCGGCCTATCAATCTTCTGCTTTCGGGACAGGATTCCTAGAAGGTTATAATACCTTGGATGCCCTTGCTTCAGTTGCCTTCAGTGTGATTGCAGTTCAAACCTTGAAACAACTTGGATTCTCCAGTAAGAAAGAATACATTTCAACTATTTGGGTGGTTGGTATCGTTGTAGCTCTTGCCTTTAGCGCTCTTTACATTGGTTTAGGTTTCCTTGGAAATCATTTCCCAGTGCCAGCTGAAGTGATGAAGGGTGGAACACCAGGTGTCTATATCTTGTCGCAAGCGACTCAGGAAATCTTTGGTTCGACAGCTCAACTCTTCCTTGCTGTTATGGTAACAGTAACCTGCTTCACAACAACGGTTGGCTTGATTGTGTCTACAGCGGAGTTCTTTAACGGTCGTTTTCCACAAATCAGCTACAAGGTCTATGCAACTGCCTTTACCTTGATTGGATTTGCTATTGCAAACCTCGGTTTGGATGCAATTATCAAGTACTCAGTTCCAGTGCTGGTAATCTTGTACCCAATCACCATCGCCATTGTGATGATCGTGATTGTTAATAAGTTTGTCGCCCTATCAAAACCAGGCATGCAGTTAACCATTGGGCTTGTTACAGCTATTGCTCTTGCAAGCGTCCTTGGAAGTTCCTTTAAGATTGAGTTTCTAGAAAATCTGATTAATGCCCTTCCGTTTGCGTCAGCCTCTCTTCCATGGCTAGTGCCAGCTATTATCGGAATCTTGCTTTCATTGGTTCTACCAAACAAACAAGAGAGTGATGTTTTTGAGATGGAATAAAAAAAATTCTTGGTCATCGACCAAGAATTTTTTGTATGAGCACGACTCATTAGTTGGTTTGTTCAGTATAACCAGCTTCTTTAAGCTTTTTTTTCGAAGCAGCAAAGCTTACACGGTTTCCAATACCATAATATTCATTCGGCATTGCTTTTTTCAGTTCGTCAAGACTTGCGACAGACATGTCAACCTCGATGTTTTGGATAACTTTTTCGTCTTGAATTTCAACTTTTTGTGTAACCCCTTTGACCCCTTCATAACCTTTATTAGTATCGTCAACAATTTGCTTAATACCTTCCGCGGTATTATTAAGTTTCTCAGGGTCAAATACATTATGAGCAGTTTGTTTTACAACATCATCCCCCTTTACAGTATAAGTCAAGGTAGAATGAATTCCAGGTTTGCTATTGTGGACAAATGTGTGGGTTTCTGTCTCATCTTTCTTTTCAGATGATTGTTCTGTGCTCTGCTTGGTTTCGCTTGACTGAGTTGTTTTATCTTCTTTGGTACTGCTGCTAGAAGGTGTTGATGCTTGTTTGGAACATCCGAGTAGGAGAACAAGTGAAGCCACTAGGGCTAGTGATACTTTAAAGTATGATTTCATATTTTTCACTTTCCTTTCATAATCAAAGTATTTTGTATTATAACATGATTCTACTACAAAATCAACTAGACCTCCCTACTCATCTGACTTGACATGACAACGAATAGAAATTAGTCTAACGATTAAAGTTTTGTCTCGATCTATTTCAAAAAACTTTTATCGTATGGATTGAAAAGTGGGAAGTTTTAAATGCACTTTGGGAGAATCTATTGAACTCATCGCTTAGGGATGTAATAAAATACCCCAAGAGTCAGAGTTGTGTCTAACTTTTGGGGTGGACCTACACTAGTCTATATGAAATTTTGGGAGATTAGTTCGTCTTTTCTGTGAATCCCATTTTTTCCAGTGCTTTTTTAGAGTTTGAGAAACTGACACGATTGCCGATACCAGAATATTCTTCAGGAAGTGCTTTTCTAAGTTCGCTAATGCTTGCAACTGAGAAATCAACTTCTAGATCTTGAACAACTTTTCCATCTTTGATTTCAATCGTTTGTTTAACACCTTTGAGTCCATTATAACCTTTGTACTTTTCTTCAATAAAACTCTTGACATCTTCTGGAGTTGCACCAAGGATTTCAGGATCAGCAATGTTATTAGCTGATTGCTTGATAACATTGTCCCCCTCTACAGTATAAACCAAGGTAGAAGTGATTCCAGAATTATTTTTGTTTACAAAGGTATGTGTTTTAGTTGTTTCTTTCTTTTCAGATGATTGTTCAGTGCTTTGTTTGCTCTCACTTGACTGAGTTGTTGTGTCTTCTTTGGTACTGCTGTTGGTAGGTGTTGATGCTTGTTTGGAACATCCGAGCAGGAGAACAAGTGAAGCCACAAGGGCTAGTGATACTTTAAAGTATGATTTCATATTTTTTACTTTCCTTTCATAATCAAAGTATTTGTATTATAACATGGATCTATAGTGAAAGCAACTAAACACAGTTTTTCTCCTTTTGAGAAGGAGTCTGACTAGAAAAATGTTATAATGGTAGGAAAGAGGTGAAGAAATGAATCAGACTATAAACTATATCAAAGAACTAACTGCTATTGCATCTCCGACGGGTTTTACTCGTGAGATTTCAGACTATCTAGTCCATACTATAGAGAAACTTGGTTACCAGCCGGTTCGTACAGCCAAGGGTGGTGTCAATGTTACTATTAAAGGTCAAAATGATGACCAACAGCGCTATGTGACTGCCCATGTGGATACGCTGGGTGCTATTGTCCGTGCTGTCAAATCAGATGGCCGTCTCAAATTGGATCGTATCGGTGGTTTTCCTTGGAACATGATTGAAGGAGAAAACTGTACGGTTCATGTGGCTAGCACAGGTAAAAAGGTATCTGGAACCATCCTCATCCACCAGACTTCTTGCCATGTCTACAAAGATGCAGGAACTGCTGAACGCACTCAGGACAATATGGAAGTGCGTTTGGATGCAAAAGTGACCAATGAAAAGGAAACCCGCGCCTTGGGCATCGAGGTCGGTGATTTTATCAGTTTCGATCCGCGAACTGTCGTGACAGAGACTGGTTTTATCAAGTCTCGCCACTTGGATGACAAGGTCAGCGCAGCAATTTTGCTCAATCTTCTTCGTGTTTATAAGGAAGAGGGAATTGAGTTGCCAGTAACAACTCATTTTGCTTTTTCAGTCTTCGAAGAGGTGGGCCACGGTGCTAATTCCAATATTCCAACTCAAGTGGTGGAATATCTAGCTGTCGATATGGGGGCAATGGGAGATGACCAGCAGACGGATGAATATACAGTATCTATCTGTGTCAAGGACGCTTCAGGTCCCTATCACTATGACTTTCGTCAACACTTGGTAGCTTTGGCAAAGGAGCAAGATATTCCATTTAAGCTCGACATCTATCCATTTTACGGTTCGGATGCTTCGGCAGCTATGTCAGCAGGAGCCGAGGTCAAACATGCCCTCCTTGGAGCTGGTATTGAATCCAGTCACTCTTACGAACGAACACACATTGATTCGGTCATGGCGACTGAACGTATGGTAGACGCCTATCTCAAGAGTGCATTGGTAGACTAATATGTGCTTGATTTGTCAAAGAATTGAATGGATCAAGGCAGGGGAAAATCCCTACTTTGTAAAAGAACTAGAAACAGGCTATGTCGTTATTGGAGACCATCAATACTTTAAGGGCTATACCTTATTTCTAGCAAAGGAGCATGTCACAGAACTCCACCATATGGAGACTTCTGTAAAACTTCGTTTTCTAGAGGAAATGAGTTTGGTCCAAGAAGCAGTCGCCAAAGCGTTTAAAGCTGAAAAGATGAACATCGAACTGTTAGGAAATGGAGATGCCCACGCCCACTGGCACCTCTTTCCAAGACGATCAGGTGATATGAGGGGGCATGGATTGAATGGTCGTGGTCCGGTCTGGTGGGTGCCCTGGGAAGAAATGGCGGCAGAAGATTGCCAAGTGAAATCCCATGAATTGGAACAAATGATTAAAGCCTTATCCGATGAATTAGAGAAGCACGTGGTCTAAGAGAGGAAGTAAAAAATGAAAAAAAGATATATCGTTTTATCTGGTTTGCTAGCAGTAACCCTAGCAGCATGTTCTCAAGAACAACCTAAAAATGAAGAAAATACTCAAAAAACGGAACAAACTAGTCAACCTGAAGGAACTGTAGGAAGCAAATCCCAAGCCTCTAGTCAGAAGAAGGCAGAAGTTGTCAATAAGGGAGACTACTATAGTATTCAAGGGAAGTACGATGAAATCGTCATAGCTAATAAGCACTATCCTTTGTCAAAAGACTATAATCCAGGAGAAAATCCAACAGCTAAAGCAGAGTTGCTGAAGCTCATTTCAGCAATGCAAGCAGCTGGCTACCCAATCAGCGATCACTACAGTGGTTTTAGAAGTTATGAAACTCAAACCAAACTTTATCAAGACTATGTGAATCAAGATGGTAAGGAAGCTGCTGATCGCTACTCAGCTCGCCCAGGTTATAGTGAACACCAAACAGGTCTTGCATTTGACCTTATTGGGACAGATGGAGATTTAGTTACTGAAGAAAAGGCGGCCCAGTGGCTCTTGGATCATGCGGCTGACTATGGCTTTGTTGTTCGCTATCTCAAAGGCAAGGAAAAAGAGACTGGCTACATGGCGGAAGAATGGCATCTTCGCTACGTCGGAAAAGAAGCCAAAGAAATTGCTGCAAGTGGTCTTAGTTTGGAAGAGTACTATGGCTTTGAAGGCGGAGATTACGTTGATTAAAAAAGTAATTTTTCTCTTGCATTTTTAGATAAATAGTGTATAATAAAAAGGTATGTGTAAAGCATACTTGTGGGAGGTAAAAATCTTTAATTACCGCCAAAACCACAAAGGAGGATTTAAAAATGGCTAAAAAAGTCGAAAAACTTGTAAAATTGCAAATCCCTGCTGGTAAAGCTACACCAGCTCCACCAGTTGGACCTGCTCTTGGTCAAGCTGGTATCAACATCATGGGATTCACAAAAGAGTTCAACGCTCGTACAGCTGACCAAGCTGGTATGATTATTCCAGTTGTTATCTCAGTATACGAAGACAAATCATTTACTTTCGTTACAAAAACACCACCAGCTGCTGTTCTTTTGAAAAAAGCTGCAGGTGTTGAAAAAGGATCAGGTACACCTAACAAAACTAAAGTTGCTACAGTTACTCGTGCACAAGTACAAGAAATTGCAGAAACTAAGATGCCAGATTTGAACGCAGCAAACATTGAGTCTGCAATGCGTATGATCGAAGGTACTGCTCGTTCTATGGGATTCACTGTTGTTGACTAATCAATAACACCCCCAATATAACCCGCAAGACTTCATCATTTCGAGAAGTGACGTGGGAGATGAAAATCGATTGAACCACTTACAAGGAGAATAGAAAATGGCTAAAAAAAGCAAACAACTTCGTGCTGCTCTTGAAAAAATCGACAGCACAAAAGCATACAGTGTAGAAGAAGCTGTAGCACTTGCAAAAGAAACTAACTTTGCAAAATTTGACGCAACTGTAGAAGTTGCTTACAACTTGAACATCGACGTTAAAAAAGCTGACCAACAAATCCGTGGCGCAATGGTATTGCCAAACGGTACTGGTAAAACTTCACGCGTTCTTGTTTTCGCACGTGGTGCAAAAGCTGAAGAAGCAAAAGCTGCTGGTGCAGACTTTGTTGGTGAAGATGACCTTGTTGCAAAAATCAACGATGGTTGGTTGGACTTCGACGTAGTTATCGCTACACCTGACATGATGGCTCTTGTTGGACGTCTTGGACGTGTCCTTGGACCACGTAACTTGATGCCAAACCCTAAAACTGGTACTGTAACAATGGATGTTGCTAAAGCAGTTGAAGAGTCTAAAGGTGGTAAAATCACTTACCGTGCTGACCGTGCAGGTAACGTTCAAGCAATCATCGGTAAAGTATCATTTGAAGCTGAAAAATTGGTTGAAAACTTTAAAGCTTTCAACGAAACAATCCAAAAAGCAAAACCAGCTACAGCTAAAGGAACTTACGTAACAAACTTGACAATCACAACTACTCAAGGTGTTGGTATCAAGGTTGACGTAAACTCACTTTAATTAACAGATTTTTAAAAACGAGTACGAATGTGCTCGTTTTTTTGATGATAAGTTCATTCCATGGGAAATAAGTTCATTAATAGCCTGATGGGGCAATAGAATAGTGCTTTTCCTCTTCTTCTTTCACAGAAAATGTGGTATAATAGAGAGTAAAAAACTTTGAAAGAAAGAAAAAGATGAATTTAAAAGATTATATCGCAACGATTGAAAATTATCCTAAGGAAGGTATCACCTTCCGTGATATCAGCCCATTGATGGCAAATGGAAATGCTTATAGCTATGCTGTTCGTGAAATCGTTCAGTATGCAACTGACAAGAAAATCGACATGATCGTGGGCCCAGAGGCTCGAGGATTTATTGTTGGCTGCCCAGTTGCTTTTGAGTTGGGAATTGGCTTTGCTCCTGTTCGTAAACCAGGGAAATTACCACGTGAAGTCATTTCTGCTGACTATGAGAAAGAGTACGGTATTGATACCTTGACCATGCATGCTGATGCGATCAAGCCAGGCCAACGTGTTCTCATCGTAGATGATCTTTTGGCAACAGGTGGAACTGTCAAGGCAACCATTGAGATGATTGAAAGACTTGGTGGAGTTGTAGCCGGTTGTGCTTTCTTGATTGAGTTGGATGAGCTTAAAGGTCGTGAAAAAATCGGAGATTACGATTACAAGGTACTTATGCATTATTAATGAAGAACAGTCCTTGGGGCTGTTTTCTCTTCTTTTGCTATATAAATTAACTATAGCTAGTTAGAGAAAAACTATAATTGAAAACTATATCTTCATACAGTATAATAAAGGGAAGAAGTATTTGGAGGTTTTTACTTTCAAACAGACTACATCATTCCCGAAATAGAGAACTGTTAGGAGGGTATTATGCCGATTCGAATTGATAAAAAATTACCAGCTGTGGAGATTTTAAGGACAGAAAATATCTTTGTTATGGACGACCAACGGGCTGCTCATCAGGATATTCGCCCCTTGAAGATTTTGATTTTAAATCTCATGCCTCAAAAAATGGTAACAGAAACGCAACTCTTACGGCATTTGGCTAATACCCCTTTGCAATTAGATATTGATTTCTTATATATGGAAACACATCGTTCCAAGACAACCCGGGCTGAACATATGGAAACCTTCTATAAGACCTTTCCAGAGGTCAAGGATGACTTTTTTGATGGAATGATTATCACAGGAGCACCAGTGGAGCATTTGCCTTTTGAGGAGGTAGATTACTGGGAGGAATTCAAGCAGGTCATCGAATGGTCCAAGACGCATGTTTTTTCAACTCTCCATATCTGTTGGGGAGCTCAAGCAGGTCTATATGTTCGCTATGGCGTTGAAAAGCACCAGATGGATCGGAAACTATCAGGAATTTATCCACAGGACACCTTGAAAGAAGGGCACCTTCTTTTTAGAGGTTTTGATGATCGCTATGTAGCTCCTCATTCTCGTCATACTGAGATTTTAAAAGAAGAAATCTTAAACAAGACCAATCTGGAGATTCTGTCAGAAGGTCCTGAGGTTGGGGTTTCTATCCTAGCTAGTCGAGATTTGCGTGAGATTTATAGTTTTGGTCATTTGGAGTACGATCGTGACACTTTGGCAAGAGAGTATTTTCGTGATTATGAGGCGGGACTCAACCCTCATATCCCAGAGAACTACTTTAAAAATGATGATGTAAATGAGACTCCCTGTCTCTGTTGGTCTTCATCAGCTGCCCTCTTTTTCAGCAATTGGGTAAACTATGCAGTTTATCAAGAAACCCCTTTTGACTGGAGAAAGGTAGAGGATGATGCGGCTGCATTTGGATATCTATAAGAGGAATTATGACATATTTTGACGCTTTTAAATCAGGGAACTTGGTTTTGCCAAGTGCCCTGCTCTTGCATTTTAAGGAACTCTTTCCTTCCAGCGAAGATTTTCTGGTCTGGCAATTTTTCTATTTACAAAATACCACAGCCTTAGGAGATGTTTCACCTAGTCAGATTGCTGAAATCATTGGGAAAGAGGTGGCAGATGTCAACCAATCCATTTCGAATTTGACAGAAAATGGTTTGCTACAATATCGGACCATTGAACTTAATGGGGAAATTGAGCTGATTTTTGATGCTAGTTTGGCTTTTGAACGCTTGGATAGCTTGCTAGACAGCCAAACTCCAGCTACAACTGCCCCAAATCCGCAGAATCAGTTGAAGGACCTGGTTGAGACTTTTCAGCAGGAATTAGGACGCTTATTAACACCATTTGAAATCGAGGATCTTTCTAAGACTGTCAAAGAAGATGGAGTTAAGGCGGATTTGATCAAGGAAGCTCTCCGAGAGGCCGTTCTCAATGGCAAGCCAAACTGGAAATATATTCAGGCCATCCTACGAAACTGGCGCCATGAGGGCATTCAATCTGTTGCCCAAGTAGAGGCCAAACGAGCAGAGCGAGAAGCCAACAATCCCAAACAAGTTCAGGCTTCGGCTGATTTCCTTGATGCAATGAATTTGTGGCAAGATTAGTCGCTTGAAAAATCTTGAAAATTAGAGTAAGGTTTGCAAGCTCTTTATAAATATGATAGAATAATAGTGAATAAAATGAAAAAAGAGGTATGTGAAATGTCACGTAAACCATTTATCGCTGGTAACTGGAAAATGAACAAAAATCCAGAAGAAGCAAAAGCATTCGTTGAAGCCGTTGCCTCAAAACTTCCTTCATCAGACCTTGTTGAAGCAGGTATCGCAGCTCCTGCAGTTGATTTGACAGCTGTTCTTGCTGCTGCTAAAGGTTCAAACCTTAAAGTTGCTGCTCAAAACTGCTACTTTGAAAATGCAGGTGCTTTCACTGGTGAAACTAGCCCACAAGTTTTGAATGAAATCGGTACTGACTACGTTGTTATCGGTCACTCAGAGCGTCGTGACTACTTCCATGAAACTGACGAAGATATCAATAAAAAAGCAAAAGCAATCTTTGCAAACGGTATGCTTCCAATCATCTGTTGTGGTGAATCACTTGAAACTTACGAAGCTGGTAAAGCTGCTGAATTCGTAGGTGCCCAAGTATCTTCTGCTTTGGCTGGATTGACTGCTGAACAAGTTGCTGCATCCGTTATCGCTTATGAGCCAATCTGGGCTATCGGTACTGGTAAATCAGCTTCACAAGACGACGCACAAAAAATGTGTAAAGTTGTTCGTGATGTTGTAGCTGCTGACTTCGGTCAAGAAGTTGCGGACAAAGTTCGTGTTCAATACGGTGGTTCAGTTAAACCTGAAAATGTTGCAGAATACATGGCTTGTCCAGATGTGGACGGAGCTCTTGTTGGTGGAGCATCACTTGAAGCTGAAAGCTTCTTGGCATTGCTTGACTTTGTAAAATAATCTAGGTTATTCCAGACAGTCTGCTAAGACTGTCTTTTTTTAAAGACTGTATATTTTTCTTAAATTATCAGTCAATTACAACTTTTTTAATATGGGTTAATTTTCTTGCTTTTGTCTACTAGGTGTAGTATACTGAGGTAGTAATCAATAAATATGGTTACAAAAAGAATATTATGAGGTGAAAAAAATGGTTGAATTGAAAAAAGATGCATTAAAAGACGTAACAACATTATCTAAAACAGCGCCAGTAGCATTGGCAAAAACAAAGGAAGTATTGAACCAAGCAGTAGCAGACTTGTACGTAGCGCATATCGCTCTTCATCAAGTACACTGGTACATGCGTGGACGTGGTTTTATGGTATGGCATCCTAAGATGGATGAATACATGGATAGCCTTGATGGTTACCTTGATGAAATCAGCGAACGCTTGATCACTCTTGGTGGCAAACCATACTCTACTTTGACAGAATTCCTTCAACACAGTGAAATCGAAGAAGAAGAAGGAGAATTCCGTAACGTTGAAGAAAGCTTGGAACGTGTTCTAGCTATTTATCGCTACCTCATCACTCTTTTCCAAAAAGCTTTGGATGTAACTGACGAAGAAGGCGATGATGTTACAAACGATATCTTTGTTGGGGCTAAGGCTGAACTTGAGAAAACAGTTTGGATGCTTGCAGCAGAACTTGGACAAGCTCCTGGTTTGTAAAATATAGTTGCTACCCCTTTTATCATGAGGTGCCTGATAAGTGCCCATGACCAATCATCTTTTAAAAGTCATGTAACTGTAAAAAGTTGCATGATTTTTTTGTCTGCTGGACTTAGGACACATTGTCAAAAGTAGGATTTTACGGTATAATAGTTGCTGTTCAATAACATATGAATTTTAAAGAATAATTGTTAGTTTAAGGAGGACTTATGAACAACTTACCAAATTGCCCAAAATGTAATTCAGAATATGTCTACGAAGACGGAAGCCTCTTGGTCTGCCCAGAGTGTGCCTATGAATGGAATCCTGCTGAAGTTGCAGAAGTAGAAGAAGGTGTTGTTGCTATCGATGCCAATGGAAATAAATTGGCTGACGGTGATACTGTGACCCTTATCAAGGACTTGAAAGTAAAAGGTGCGCCAAAGGATTTGAAACAAGGAACTCGTGTTAAAAATATCCGTATCGTAGAAGGTGACCACAACATCGACTGTAAGATTGATGGTTTTGGAGCTATGAAACTCAAGTCAGAATTTGTTAAGAAAATCTAGCCATGAAACTGAATTATAAATTTATTTTTTATAGTCGTGTGCTCTTGTTCTTAGCAGCATTTACAGGAGTTTATTTGGAGATTACCAAGCACGGTGGTTTTGGTATGCTCCTTTACTACACAGTGTTGTCCAATCTTTTGGTAACGATTTTCACGGGCTATCTGCTCCGTGTGATGAGCCGTTCAGGTGAAAATTGGCAAAGTCCGACCTTGCTTCGTCTCAAGGGTGGTGTTACCATGAGTATCATGATTACCTGTGTGATTTACCATTTTATGCTTGCTCCGATTGCGACAGACTTTTACCGAGTGGAAAATTTCCTTTGCCACTATATCGTTCCACTCTGGTTTTTAGCCGACACCCTCTTCTTTGATAAACGGGGTCAATACAAGATCTGGGATCCAGTCTTGTGGACCATCTTGCCCTTGGTTTATATGATTTTTGCCTTGTTTAACGGCTTGGTCTTAAAGCTCAATATTCCGAATTCCAAGGACAATCCCTTCCCATATTTCTTTTTAAATGTGAACAAGGGTTGGGACGTGGTTATCAAATGGTGTTTGATCATTTTTGCGGCCTATATGGTTGCAGGCTTCATCTTCTATCTGATCAAGCAAATCAAGCGAAAATAGTCTTCCTATTAGGAAAGTTAGGACGGAGTCTCTAGTTCAATCGGGCTCCTTCTTTTCTTGCCATCTTCCTTTTAAAAGGATCAACAGTGAGAAATATACAGAAAGAAAATTCATGAAACAATATTTAGAACGGGCTAGTATTTTGGCCCTCTCCCTCGTTTTGATTACCTCCTTCTCCATCTCAAGTGCTCTGCCAGCCATGTTTGACTACTATCAAGGCTATCCCAAGGAACAAATCGAGCTCCTGGTCAGTCTTCCTTCTTTTGGAATTATGATTATGCTGGTTTTAAATGGGTTTTTGGAGCGGTTATTTCCTGAGCGTCTTCAGATTAGTCTGGGACTTCTCATCCTCTCTATCGGTGGAACAGCTCCTTTCTGGTATCAGGAGTACAACTTTGTCTTTGCGATGCGGATTTTATTTGGCTTGGGTGTTGGGATGATCAATGCCAAGGCCATTTCCATCATTAGCGAACGCTATCATGGAAAGACACGGATCCAGATGTTGGGTCTTCGTGGATCAGCAGAAGTTGTCGGGGCATCGATTTTGACTCTAGTGGTCGGTCAACTCTTATCCTTGGGATGGACAGTGACCTTCTTGGCCTACAGTGCGGGATTTTTAGTATTGATCCTTTATCTGCTCTTTGTCCCTTATGGGAAAGAAAAGAAAGAAACAAAGAAAAAAGAGGCCGAAACGACTCGTTTGACAGGACAGATGAAAGGTTTGATTTTTCTATTGGCTGTCGAAGCAGCAGTTGTTGTCTGCACCAATACAGCCATCACCATTCGTATTCCTAGTCTGATGGTGGAAAGAGGTCTCGGGGATGCCCAGTTATCGAGCTTGGTCTTAAGTATTATGCAGTTGATTGGTATCTTGGCAGGTGTGAGTTTTTCTTTCTTTATCTCTCTATTTAAAGAAAGATTGCTCCTTTGGTCAGGTATCACCTTTGGATTGGGGCAGATTGTGATTGCCTTGTCTCCGTCATTGGGTGTGATGGTAGTTGGAAGTGTTGTGGCAGGTTTTTCTTACAGTGTGGCCTTGACCACTGTCTTTCAGCTTCTTTCTGAAAGAATCCCAGCCAAGCTCCTTAATCAGGCAACATCTTTTGCAGTGCTAGGATGTAGCTTTGGAGCCTTCACGACACCTTTCATTCTTGGAGCGATTGGTTTGGTGACTCAAAACGGTATGTTGGTCTTCACCATTTTAGGATGTTGGTTGATTGTCACTTCTATCTTTGTTATGTACGCACTTCAAAAGAGAGCTTAGGATTGGTTTCCTAAGTTTTTCTTTCTGGGAATTTTGTACCCAGACAATTATTGGTTTTTAAACTTGTTTACACTTTTATTTCCTGATAAAATAGAAGTTATGACAAGATATAAAGCAACTATTTCTTATGATGGTTATGCCTTTGCTGGTTTTCAGCGCCAGCCTCATGCGCGGAGCGTTCAAGAGGAAATCGAAAAAACCTTAACGAGACTCAATAAGGGGCGAGCCATCACTGTTCATGGTTCTGGTAGGACGGATAGTGGGGTCCATGCTCTGGGACAGGTTATTCATTTTGATCTGCCCTATCAGATGGATGAGGAAAAACTCCGTTTTGCTCTGGATACCCAGTCTCCAGAAGATATCGATGTGATTTCGATTGAGCTTGTGGCGGATGATTTTCATTGCCGTTATGCAAAACATAGCAAGACCTATGAGTTTATAGTAGATAGGGGGCGTCCTAAGAATCCGATGCGTCGTCACTATGCCACTCACTTTCCTTATCCGCTCGATGTGGAGCGGATGCAGGAGGCTGTCAAGAAATTAGAAGGAACCCATGATTTTACCGGTTTTACAGCATCTGGGACTAGTGTAGAGGATAAGGTTCGAACCATTACAGAAGCCAGCCTTAGTGTTGATGAGACAGGCCAATTTTTGACCTTTACCTTTTCAGGAAATGGTTTCTTGTATAAGCAGATTCGCAATATGGTGGGGACGCTGCTCAAAATCGGAAATAATCGGATGCCAGTTGAGCAGATTGACCTCATCTTAGAGAAGAAGGACAGGCAACTTGCTGGTCCCACTGCGGCACCAAATGGCTTGTATTTAAAGGAGATTCGTTATGAAGAATAATCGTATTTTAGCCCTTTCTGGGAATGATATTTTTAGTGGTGGTGGTTTGTCAGCTGATTTGGCTACCTATACTTTGAACGGCTTGCATGGCTTTGTAGCTGTCACTTGTTTGACGGCCTTGACCGAAAAGGGCTTTGAAGTCTTCCCTACGGATGATACTATTTTCCAACATGAGTTGAATAGCTTACGTGATGTCGAGTTTGCAGGGATTAAGATTGGTCTTCTCCCTACTGTCAGTGTGGCTGAGAAGGCCTTGGACTTTATCAAGCAACGTCCAGGAGTGCCTGTGGTATTGGACCCCGTTTTGGTCTGCAAGGAAACGCACGACGTGGCTGTTAGTGAGCTCTGCCAAGAGTTGATTCGTTTTTTCCCTCATGTCAGTGTGATTACGCCAAATCTTCCTGAAGCAGAATTATTGGCTGGTCAGGAAATTAAAACATTGGAAGACATGAAAGCTGTAGCGCAGAAATTGCATGATTTAGGAGCGCCAGCAGTCATTATCAAGGGAGGTAATCGCCTCAGTCATGACAAGGCAGTGGATGTCTTTTATGATGGACAAACTTTCACTGTTCTAGAAAACCCAGTCATTCAAGGCCAAAATGCTGGTGCAGGATGTACCTTTGCCTCAAGCATTGCCAGTCACTTGGTTAAAGGTGATGAACTTTTACCAGCAGTAGAGAGCTCGAAAGCTTTCGTTTACCGTGCTATTGCACAAGCAGATCAATATGGAGTAAGACAATATGAAGCAAACCAAAACAACTAAAATCGCCCTTGTATCCCTCTTAACCGCCCTTTCTGTGGTTCTAGGTTATTACTTGAAAATTGGAACGGCAACAGGAATATTGACTCTCTTGGATGCAGGTATTTTCTTTACTGCCTTTTACTTTGGCAGTAAAGAAGGGGCCGTCGTTGGAGGACTAGCAGCTTTTCTGCTTGACCTTTTATCAGGCTTTCCACAGTGGATGTTCTTTAGCTTGGTAAACCATGGCTTGCAAGGTTATTTTGCAGGTTTTAAAGGGAAATGGCAATGGTTGGGCTTAGTCTTAGCTACTATCGTCATGGTAAGTGGCTACGCTCTGGGCTCAACTCTAATGAATGGCTGGTCAGCAGCCTTGCCAGAAATCCTTCCAAACTTCCTACAAAATACCTTGGGAATGGTTGTGGGATTTGTAGTCTTTCAGAGTGTCAAGAAGATAAAATAAAAAAGTCAGCTTCAATAGCTGACTTTTTGCTTGTCTATATTTAATCAAAATAAAGCAAATCTTTGCTGGTGCTTGTAAAGAGGTCAAAGCCATCCTTGGTAACAACACCACAGTCTTCGATACGAACGCCGACTTTACCAGGGATATAGATACCTGGTTCAACAGAGAAGCACATGCCTTCTTCGATGACCATGTCATTTCCTTCCATGATAGAAGGGAATTCGTGGACATCCATACCGATACCGTGACCGAGCCGGTGGTTGAAGTATTCACCATAACCAGCTTTTTCGATGACCTCACGGGCAGCGCGGTCAACTTCATGGGCAGTTACACCAGGTTTGATAAAGTCAAGGGCAGCTTGTTGGGCTTCAAGGGTCAAGTTGTAGATATCTTTTTTGAATTGGTCTGGTTTGCCAACAGCCACTGTACGAGTCATATCTGATGCGTAGCCATTGACCATAACACCTAGGTCAAAGAGGAGAAGAGCATCCTTTTCAACTTTGTTTGCACCAGGAATTCCGTGCGGATTTGCAGCGTTATCGCCAGTCAAGACCATGGTATCAAAGCTCATTTCATAGCCTTCACGTTTCATGGCAAAGTCGATTTGGGCGATGATATCTGTCTCAGTCTTATCAAGAGAAATATTGTCAAAACCAACCTTAACAGCCTTATCAGCATAGAGACCTGCAACCATCATTTTTTGCACTTCGTCAGCTGATTTGATGAGGCGCATGCGTTGGATGCGAGGAGTGAGGTTTTCAAACTCAGCAGTCTCAAAGACTGTTTTCAAACCATGGTATTTGGTTAAGATGAGATTGTCAAACTCGACAGCAACACGTTTGAAGTCTAACTGTGGCAAGGCATTTTGGATTTTCTTCCAAGGGTTTTCAGAGTCCACATAGCCCACAACTGGGAAGGAAACGGTGCTACTTGCACGCTCCACTTCAAGGGCTGGGACAAAGAGGAGAGGTTCCTGATCTGCTAGAACAAAGAGGAACATTTGGCGTTCATGGGGATCACTGTAAAAGCCAGTGAGGTAATTAATAGTGACGGGGTCAGATACGACAGCGACGTCTAGTTTTTCTGATTCAAGATATGTTAGGATTTGTTGTAATTTAGACATATGCTACCTTCTTTCTACCCCTCTATTTTGGCAAAAAAAGAGAGAAAATGCAAGGGAGAAGGGTAAAAGAACAGGCAAAAAGAACTCCGACAAGATAGGGGAGTTCTTTGATATAATTTTCCTTAGTTTAAGAAAAGTCAGCCTTGCTTTTCACGTCGCTGTATTCTTCAGCGATTTCTTGACTGAGGATGTCCTCATAGGCAGGGAGTTGGATATCCTGACCGTATTTCTTCTTGAGAGCAGTAGTGACGAGGCGATAAGCCAGATTGGCATTACGAGAGAGGATAGGTCCGTGGAAGTAGGAACCAAAGACATTCTTATAATGAACCCCTTCGCCGACCTTTTCTTCGTTGTTTCCATTTCCATAGACAACCTGACCCAGCGGTTTTTGGTCATCAGAGAGGAAGGTACGACCTTGGTGATTTTCAAATCCATAGTAGGTTTCATCGAAATCTTCATTGTGAATCTTGATGTCACCGATAAAGCGATTATTGGTCTGGTTGAGGGTATAGTGGCCCATGACACCGAGCCCTTCGATACGTTTGCCTGAAGCTTCAACATAATATTGCCCCAATAGTTGGAAACCACCGCAGATAGCGAGAACCACACCGTCATTTTGGATGTAGTTGTCAATGCTCTCTTTTTTAGCAGGAAGGTCGCCTGCGATGATGCTTTGTTCAAAGTCTTGACCACCGCCGAAAAAGGCAATATCATAGTGATTTTCATCAAAATCATCATGGAGAGAAACGATGTCAACCGTCACATGTGCCCCCAGTTTTTCAGCCACATACTTGAGCATGAGGATGTTTCCATTGTCCCCGTAGGTATTCATGAGGTTTCCATAGAGGTGGGCAATGTTGAGCTGATAAGGGTAATTGCCAGCTTTTGAGGAAAGTGAAGTATAAACCATTAGTTCATCTCCTTTCTAACAATCTGACGACTAGCCAGCAGTTCGCGGAATTCAAGCATAGCAGTATAGGTAGCTAGAATATAAGCATGCTTGCAGACTTGGTTCTCAATGGTTTTGAGAACTTGCTCCAGATTGCTTGTCTCAGTGATTTTATCAGCTGGGTAGCCTGTCACCCGTAGACGGCGAGCGATTTCAGAATGACGAACACCACCAGCGTTGATTTCAGGAATGTCCATGTCAGTGACTTGTTCAAAGTCAGCATCCCAAATCCAGCTAGTATCAATCCCATCAGCATAGTTGGCATTAAGGAGAACAGATAAACTAAATGGATAAGGAGCTAGTTTGATCATCTCGATAGCTTGGGTAGCGCCAACAGGATTTTTAATCAAGACGAGGGTACATTCTTTATCACCGATATGGAAGGTCTCCTGGCGCCCGAATACAGCGCGGCTCTTGTCAAATCCTTGCTTGATCCGTTGCGAATCTGCGCCAAGGAAACGGGCGATGGCAACTGCAGCTAGCGCATTGTAGATGTTGTAAAGTCCACCGATTTGGATACCGTATTCTTGTCCGTCAATGACAAAACGAGAGCGATTGTTGGTTAATTCAACCAGTTCTGTCAAACGATAGTCTAGATCAGGTCGTTTGCAGCCACAATTTTCACAGATATAGGCACCCAAGTTGGCATAGGTATTGTGCTCATATTTGAGAATGCCTTGACAGTCAGGACAGAGGATTCCTTCGGTATTGTAGTGAGCTAGTTTGGCTGGTCCTTTTTCCAAGTCAAAACCAAAATACTCTACAGGATTTGGAATAGCTGGCTTGTAGAAAAGTGGACTGTCACCATTGAGGAGAACAGTAGCCGTAGGCACCTTACGAATGGCATCCAAAATCATGTTATAAGTTGTGTAAATTTCACCGTAGCGGTCCATCTGATCACGGAAAATATTAGTAATCACAAAAAGGCTTGGATGGATGTAGTCACAGATACGAGATAGACTGGCCTCGTCAATTTCTAGAACGGCAATGTTTTTCCCAGTTTTAGAGGATTTGGCCGTCAAGAAGGTTGTCGTTATCCCTGTGATCATATTGGCGCCACTAGGATTGGTCAGAACCTGACCATAAACTTCTTTTAAAATGCCGACAGTGAGGGCAGTTGTCAGGGTTTTTCCGTTGGTTCCAGTGACCACGACAATCTCGTAGTTCTTAGCTAGATTTTGTAAAATATCTTTATCAAATTGAAGGGCGAGTTTTCCTGGGAGCGTGCTTCCACGGCCAAGACGGCTCAAAATGAAGTGAGAAGAACGCCCAGCTAGGAGGCCCAAAGTAGTTTTTAATTTCATGTTTCTATTATATCATAAAAGAGGGAAAAGACAGATTTGATACTCAATGAAAATCAAAGAGCAAACTAGGAAGCTAGCCGCAGGTTGCTCAAAGTACTGCTTTGAGGTTGTAGATAGAACTGACGAAGTCAGTAACATATATACGGCAAGGTGAAGCTGACGTAGTTTGAATTTGACTTTCGAAGAGTATGAGATTTCGCAGAAACAAAAACAGCCCTCGTCGGGCTGTTGGCTAACAAAACAGTCTCAACTTAAATCGCAAACAAGTCATTCAAGTTCTCAGCCAAGGTTGGGTGAGTGAAGATTTGTTTTGTGAAGTAAGTGTAAGGAATCTTGTTGTCCATCGCAACAGTGATGATGTTGATGATTTCTTGAGAACCTTCTGAGAAGATACTTGCTCCAAGAATTTCTTTTGTTTCAGTATTGACAACAGCTTTGAAGGCTCCGCGAAGGTCTCCATTTACGTGACCACGAGGCATTGCTGCAACAGGGATTTCCTTCACTGCGTATGGAAGTTTCAAATCAGCTGCTTGGCTTTCAGTCAAACCAACTTGTGAAAGTGCAGGTGTGATGAACATGGTGTTTGGCACATTGAGACGGTCTTCAAGAGTGTAGCTGCCATCTCCAGCAAGGTAGCTGTAGACAACACGGAAGTCATCAAGTGAGATGTAGGTGAATTGAGGTCCACCATTGACGTCTCCGACTGCAAAGACACCAGGAACGTTTGTTTGACAATGTTTGTCTACTTTGATAGCACCACGTTCAGTAAGTTCGATATCTGTATTCTTAAGTTGAAGTGGTTCTACATTCGGTTTACGTCCAGTTGCGTAGAGAAGGGCGTCAAAACGGTACGTTTCGTTTTCAGTTACGACGAGAACTTGGTCACCGTCGTTTTTGATTTCAGTGGTACGGATGTTTTGAAGCAATTCAATACCGTCTTCTTCCATGTATTGTTTAGCAAGAGCTGCGATGGAAGGTTCTGCACGAGGTAGGAAAGTATCCAAGGCATCTAGGACTGTAACTTTGCTTCCAAGTTTGTTGTAGAGTCCTGCAAATTCAAGACCGATATTTCCGCCACCAAGGACACCAAGTTTTTCAGGCAATTTGTCCAAGTTTTGAATACCAGTCGAGTCAAAGACATTCTTACTTGTAGCAAGTCCAGGGATTGGCAAGACGTTTGAAACGGCACCGGTATTGATAACGATAGTTTCAGCAGTCAGTTCTTGTTTTTCATCACCAGCTTGGATTTCGATGACTTTGTTTGAAAGGAAGTGAGCTTCCGCATCAAAGATATCCACGCCTGTACTAGCAACAGTCGCATAGTTTTTACCGTTGAGGCGACCAGTGATCGTGTTTTTAGTAGCAATCACTTCTTCAAAAGACAAGTCTTTCTCAGCAGCAACTAGCAAGGTTTTAGTTGGAATACATCCGATGTTGATACAAGTTCCACCATACATAGCCTTACTACGTTCGATAAGGGCAACTTTTTTACCAGCTGAAGCCAATTTACCAGCTAGTGTTTTACCAGCTTTACCAAATCCAATAACGATTAAATCATAAGTTAACATTTATCTTCCTCCTTTTCGCATTTCATTCTAGCACAAGAAAAAAACTTTTGCACAATTCTGCTACGGGAAATGGAGTGGGCTTGAAATGCTCCCTTCAAATCCTTTGAAAAACCAGTTTTGGGCTACTTTACTGCTAGAAAATCGTTTACATGATTTTCCCAAAGGATTCTACTATCTTTTGCCTCTCTCTTGTGTTATACTAGATAGGTTGCAAAGAAACCAGTACTTTTCTTTCGTGGAAAAGAAGCAACACAGTATCTCTTTTTTGTAGAAGATACGTCATGAAAAGAAAAGTATAAACTACGCGCTATAGGGTGGCTTCGCACCACCTTTAGAAAGAAGAATAACGTGAAATTTAATGAATTTAACTTGTCTGCTGAATTGCTAGCAGAGATTGAAAAAGCTGGATTTGTAGAAGCCAGTCCTATCCAAGAACAGACCATTCCATTGGCTCTCGAAGGAAAAGACGTTATCGGTCAAGCTCAGACTGGTACAGGGAAAACCGCAGCCTTTGGCTTGCCAACCCTTGAAAAAATCCGTACAGAAGAAGCGACCATCCAAGCCTTGGTTATCGCTCCAACTCGTGAACTCGCTGTCCAAAGCCAAGAAGAACTCTTCCGTTTTGGCCGTAGCAAGGGAGTGAAAGTTCGCTCAGTTTACGGTGGTTCCAGCATTGAAAAACAAATCAAAGCTCTTAAATCTGGTGCCCACATCGTGGTAGGAACACCAGGCCGTCTCTTGGACTTGATTAAACGCAAGGCCTTGAAATTACAAGACATTGAAACCCTTATCCTTGATGAAGCGGATGAAATGCTCAACATGGGCTTCCTTGAAGACATTGAAGCCATCATTTCCCGTGTCCCTGAAAATCGTCAAACCTTGCTCTTTTCAGCAACCATGCCAGATGCTATCAAACGTATTGGTGTTCAGTTTATGAAAGAACCTGAGCATGTCAAGATTGCTGCCAAGGAATTGACAACAGAGCTAGTGGATCAGTACTATATCCGTGTCAAGGAACAAGAGAAATTTGATACTATGACACGTCTCATGGATGTGGAACAACCAGAACTTGCTATTGTATTTGGTCGTACCAAACGCCGTGTAGATGAATTGACTCGTGGACTTAAAATTCGTGGCTTTCGTGCAGAAGGAATTCATGGTGACTTAGACCAAAATAAACGTCTTCGTGTCCTTCGTGATTTTAAAAATGGCAATCTTGATGTTCTAGTTGCGACTGATGTGGCAGCACGTGGTTTGGATATCTCAGGTGTGACCCATGTCTACAACTACGATATTCCACAAGATCCTGAAAGTTATGTTCACCGTATCGGTCGTACAGGTCGTGCTGGTAAGTCAGGTCAATCTATTACTTTCGTAGCACCAAATGAAATGGGCTACCTTCAAATCATCGAAACCTTGACTAAGAAACGCATGAAAGGCTTGAAACCAGCAACAGCAGAAGAAGCCTTCCAAGCTAAGAAACAAGTAGCGCTCAAGAAAATCGAACGAGACTTCGCAGACGAAGCAATTCGTGGGAACTTTGAGAAATTTGCTAAAGATGCTCGTAAGTTAGCTGCTGAATTTAGTCCAGAAGAATTGGCTATGTATATCTTGAGCCTGACAGTCCAAGATCCAGACAGCCTTCCTGAAGTGGAGATTGCGCGTGAAAAACCACTGCCATTTAAACCATCAAGTAATGGCTTTGGTGGCAAAGGTAAGGGAGGTCGAGGAGGCCGTCGTGGAGACGACCGTCGAGATCGTGATCGCCGTGGCAATGGTCGCCGTGATGACTTCAAGAAAGGCAGTCGTGGAAACGACCGTTTTGATAAAGACAGACGTTACCGTAACAAAGACAATAAAAAACCTCGCAACACTTCAAGCGAAAAGAAGACCGGCTTTGTTATTCGTAACAAAGGAGACAAATAGAAAAAAGCGATTCACACTGTGAATCGCTTTTATATATAAGGAGACCGATAGTAAAAGAAGATGGTGATAGTAAAGGATAGGTGAAACGGAAAGGGATTTATCATGTCATCTTCTTATAATGTTATAATATCAAAAATAAAATAGGATGTCAATAAAAAAATCGCTTTTTTTCTAAAATATTTTTGCTGTTCAAAATTGCAATTAAATAAGCAATTTTCAGATAATTATTGAAATAAAGACTTTTCTATGTTATAATGGAAGCGATTATATGCGAGGTAAAAAATGGCACATTTATTAGAAAAAACAAGAAAAATCACGTCTATTCTAAAGCGCTCTGAGGAGCAACTCCAAGATGAACTTCCTTACAATGCGATTACACGCCAGTTAGCTGATATTATTGATTGTAACGCTTGTATTGTGAATAACAAGGGACGTCTCTTGGGCTACTTTATGCGTTATAAGACCAATAATGACCGTGTAGAACAGTTCTTCCAAACCAAAACCTTCCCTGACGTCTATGTACAAGGGGCAAACATGATTTATGACACGGAAGCCAACCTTCCTGTTGAACATGATTTGACCATTTTCCCTGTGGAGAGCCGTGCGGACTTTCCAGATGGTTTGACGACCATCGCTCCGATTCATGTATCAGGGATTCGTCTAGGTTCGTTGATCATTTGGCGCAATGACAAGAAATTTGAAGATGAAGATTTGATCCTTGTCGAGATTGCGAGCACGGTTGTGGGAATTCAACTATTGAACTTCCAACGCGAAGAAGACGAGAAAAATATTCGCCGTCGTACGGCTGTTACCATGGCGGTCAACACCCTTTCCTATTCAGAACTGCGTGCCGTATCAGCTATTTTAGCTGAATTGGATGGAAATGAAGGGCAGCTGACGGCATCAGTTATTGCAGACCGTATTGGCATTACACGCTCAGTGATTGTCAATGCGCTTCGTAAATTGGAGTCTGCGGGAATTATTGAGAGTCGCTCATTAGGAATGAAGGGGACTTATCTCAAAGTTCTAATTGGTGATATTTTTGAGGAAGTGAAAAAGAGGGACTACTAATGGCAAAAGCTTTAATCTCGATTGACTATACAGAGGATTTCGTAGCAGACCATGGAAAGCTAACTGCTGGCGCACCCGCTCAAGCAATATCAAAAGCCATTGATCAGGTAACTAGATTAGCTTTTGATCGTGGAGACTATGTCTTTTTTACCATTGATGCTCATGAAGAGAAGGATACATTCCACCCAGAAAGCAAGCTCTTTCCACCACACAACATCATCGGAACTAGTGGGCGTAACCTTTATGGCCCCCTAGCTGACTTTTATGCTGAGCATGAGGCGGATAGTCGCGTCTTTTGGATGGACAAGCGTCACTATTCAGCATTTTCAGGAACGGACTTAGATATCCGTTTGCGGGAACGTCGGGTTGATACTGTTATCTTAACAGGTGTTTTGACGGATATTTGTGTTCTTCATACGGCTATTGATGCCTATAATTTAGGTTATCAAATCGAGATTGTCAAGCCTGCAGTTGCCTCTATTTGGCCAGAAAATCATCAGTTTGCTCTTGGGCATTTTAAGAACACATTGGGAGCAAAATTACTGGATGAAAACCTTGCTGAAATTGAACTATAAGCCTGTTGGAAAAATGAAAAAAATCTGAAAAAAGTGTTGACAAAGATTTTGAAAGTTGATATACTAGTAAAGTAATCGACGCGGGGATGGCGGAATTGGCAGACGCGCAGGACTAAGGATCCTGTGACCGCTTTAGGTCGTGAGGGTTCAAGTCCCTCTCTCCGCATAGGGTAAGAGTTAGCTTTGGCTAGCTCTTTTTTTGTTAGCACGCATAGTGATTATCCAACAAGAGAGGTCTACCTTTCTTGTTTTTTTTCTTTTTTAAAATAGTGCTATAATATAGATAGAAAATAACTGCAAAAAGTTTTATATGAAAGATCATCGAGTAATGGATACTAATAGGCTTGGTTAAAACGGATATATAAGGTAGGAAAGGAGGAGTAGATAGTCGTTTGGTATTTGAAATGAGTATTTCAAAAGTGTAAAGGAGGATTATGATGGTTAATGAACTTCAACGAATAATGAGCGCCTTTATTCAAATTCTCTTTATTATTTTACTACCTTCTATCTGGTGGTTTATGACTATGAGGGGGAAAGTTCCATTTATGGAATGGATCGGACTAAAAGCTATCAAAAGAGTAAAAACTTTGCATCTGATTTTATGGATGGTGGGGGGATTTTCCTTATTTACTATTTTTTCTATCCTTATCTTTCCTCTTACTCGTGGTCTAGAAACAGCTACTTCGGCTTTTTCTGCTATGGGTTCTAAGGCTTTACCAAGTATTCTAATTTACAGTATTTTGCAGACATCTTTACCAGAGGAACTATTATTTAGAGGTTTTCTACTGAAACGAATGGCAAATCACATGCCGTTTGTCTTTGCAAATACCATACAGGCCTTCGCTTTTGGATTGCTTCATGGAGTGTTGTTTGCTTCAGTAGTGAGTTTGGAAGTCACTTTTTTCATTGTATTTTTTACTGGAGCAATAGCAGCTTATCTTGGTTTTGTTAATGAAAAGATAGCAGGAGGATCAATTTTACCAAGTTGGCTAATGCATGCCACAGCCAACATCCTCTCTGGTTTAGTTTCTGCATTTTCTTTGCTTTGAGTGGATGCAGTTATAAAAATGGAGCTGGTAGAAATACCAGCTTTTTTTCAAAAAATAAATCAAAAAAATTTTCGATTTCATAAACATTTCATATTTGGATTTTATAATAGTCTTACAAACATGGAGGTGACAAATGAATCCAATCCAAAGAGCTTGGGCTTATGTCAGCAGAAAACGACTGAGAAGTTTTATTTTATTTCTGATTTTATTTGTCCTTTTAGCAGGAATTTCAGCCTGTTTGACTCTGATGAAGTCCAACAAAACAGTAGAAAGCAATCTTTACAAATCACTCAACACATCTTTTTCTATCAAAAAGATAGAAAATGGACAGACCTTCAAGTTGTCTGACCTAGCATCCGTGAGCAAGATTAAGGGACTGGAAAATGTCTCTCCTGAACTTGAGACGGTCGCAAAATTGAAAGACAAGGAAGCGGTGAGTGGTGAGCAGAGCGTAGAACGTGATGATTTGTCAGCTGCAGACAAGAACTTGGTTAGCTTAACGGCTCTCGAGGATTCATCCAAGGATGTCACCTTTACCAGTTCGGCTTTCAATCTAAAAGAAGGGCGACACCTTCAAAAAGGGGACTCCAAGAAAATCCTCATCCACGAGGAGTTGGCCAAGAAGAATGGTCTTTCGCTTCATGATAAGATTCGCTTGGATGCTGGTCAGTCCGAAGCTGGAAAAGGGCAAACAGTAGAGTTTGAGATTGTCGGCATCTTTTCTGGTAAGAAACAAGAAAAATTCACAGGCTTGTCTTCCGACTTCAGTGAAAACCAGGTCTTTACAGACTATGAAAGCAGCCAAACGCTTCTGGGAAATAGTGAACCGCAAGTCAGTGCAGCTCGCTTCTATGTAGAAAATCCTAAGGAAATGGACGGACTCATGAAGCAGGTAGAAAACTTGGCTTTAGAAAGTCAAGGCTACCAAGTTGAGAAGGAGAACAAGGCCTTTGAACAAATCAAAGACTCAGTGGCAACCTTCCAAACCTTCCTCACCATCTTCCTTTATGGGATGTTGATAGCTGGAGCTGGAGCCTTAATTTTGGTCTTGTCTCTCTGGTTGAGAGAAAGGGTCTACGAAGTGGGGATTCTACTCGCACTTGGAAAAAGCAAGAGATCAATCTTCCTACAATTCTGTTTAGAGGTAGTTTTGGTATCAATCGGAGCTTTGCTTCCAGCATTTGTTGCAGGAAACGCCATCACATCCTATCTGCTTCAAACTGTACTAGCCAGTGGAGATCAGGCAAGCTTACAAGACACGCTGGCCAAAGCAAGTGGTCTATCAACCAGTCTCCTATCCTTTGCAGAATCCTATGTCTTTCTGCTCCTGATTGGTTGTTTATCAGTAGCCCTTTGTTTCGTATTTCTATTTAGAAAATCGCTGAAAGAAATTTTATCATCTATTAGTTAAGAAGGAGAAATCATGACTTTATTACAATTGCAAGATGTTACCTACCGTTATAAGAACACTGCTGAGGCAGTTTTATATCAGATCAAGTATAATTTTGAACCCGGAAAATTTTATAGTATCATTGGTGAGTCAGGAGCAGGAAAATCCACTCTCTTGTCCCTCCTTGCTGGTCTAGATAGTCCTGTTGAAGGTTCTATCCTTTTCCAAGGAGAGGACATTCGGAATAAGGGGTATTCTTACCATCGCATGCACCATATTTCCCTGGTCTTTCAAAATTATAACTTGATAGATTATCTTTCTCCGCTGGAAAATATCCGCTTGGTCAACAAAAAAGCAAGCAAGGATACACTTCTTGAGCTTGGCTTGGATGAAAGTCAGATCAAGCGGAACGTTCTCCAGTTATCAGGTGGTCAACAGCAACGTGTAGCCATCGCTCGCAGTTTGGTATCAGAAGCTCCAGTTATTCTAGCTGATGAGCCAACAGGAAATCTGGACCCTAAAACTGCCGGAGATATTATCGAACTGCTCAAATCACTTGCCGAGAAAATAGGTAAATGTGTGATCGTCGTCACCCACAGTAAAGAAGTGGCACAAGCGTCAGATATTACACTTGAATTGAAGGACAAGAAACTGACTGAAACTCGCAACACTACAAAATAAGATGAGCTTGTTTTGATAGAATTATGAAATCAAATCTAGAAAGGGAACCTATGTTACACAACGCATTTGCCTATGTTACAAGGAAGTTTTTCAAATCGATTGTTATCTTCCTGATTATTCTCCTCATGGCGAGCTTGAGTTTGGTCGGTTTGTCGATCAAAGGAGCTACTGCCAAGGCTTCTCAGGAGACCTTTAAAAATATCACCAATAGTTTCTCCATGCAAATCAATCGTCGCGTCAATCAAGGAACGCCACGTGGTTCTGGGAATATTAAGGGTGAGGATATCAAAAAAATCACCGAAAATAAGGCCATCGAGTCTTATGTTAAACGCATCAACGCCATCGGAGATTTGACTGGATATGAACTCATCGAAACGCCAGAAACCAAGAAAAATCTCACTGCTGACCGTGCTAAGCGTTTTGGAAGTAGTTTGATGATTACAGGTGTCAATGACTCCTCTAAAGAAGATAAGTTTGTCTCTGGCTCATATAAGCTGGTTGAAGGTGAGCACCTAACTAACGACGACAAGGACAAGATTCTCATGCACAAGGACTTGGCAGCCAAACATGGCTGGAAAGTTGGAGATAAGGTCAAATTGGACTCTAATGTCTATGATGCAGACAATGAAAAAGGGGCCAAGGAAACAGTCGAAGTGACAATCAAGGGGCTCTTTGATGGTCACAATAAGTCAGCAGTAACCTATTCACAAGAACTCTATGAAAATACAGCTATCACAGACATTCACACTGCTACAAAACTTTATGGATACACAGAAGATACAGCTATTTATGGGGACGCAACCTTCTTTGTAACAGCGGACAAGAACTTGGATGACGTTATGAAAGAGTTGAATGGTATCAGCGGTATCAACTGGAAGAGCTACACACTTGTGAAGAGCTCCTCTAACTACCCAGCTCTAGAGCAATCCATCTCTGGTATGTACAAGATGGCCAACCTCCTCTTCTGGGGTAGCTTGAGCTTCTCAGTTCTTCTCCTTGCACTCTTGCTCAGCCTTTGGATCAACGCCCGTCGCAAGGAAGTGGGAATCCTCCTCTCTATCGGTCTCAAGCAGGCAAGTATCTTGGGGCAATTTATCACAGAATCAATCTTGATTGCCATCCCTGCTCTCGTTTCTGCTTACTTCCTAGCCAACTACACAGCTCGTGCCATCGGAAATACTGTTCTTGCCAATGTCACTTCAGGTGTTGCCAAGCAAGCCAGTAAGGCTGCTCAAGCCTCTAATCTTGGTGGTGGTGCAGAAGTAGATGGCTTTAGCAAGACCTTGTCGAGCTTAGATATTTCCATTCAGACATCAGACTTTATCATCGTCTTTGTCCTTGCTTTGGTTCTAGTGATTCTCGTTATGGCGCTTGCTTCAAGCAATCTCCTTAGAAAACAACCAAAAGAGCTCTTGCTCGATAGCGAATAAAAAACTTGCTACCTATTCTCCCCTAAATGGGGTATAATATAGGTAGCATTTTTATCTGTTTTGTCTTGATAAGGCCTCTTCCTTTCAGGATGAAACTGAGATAATTTACAAGAAATTTAAAGGAATGTGAAACGTTTTTCTATGAAAATTTTAATTGTAGAAGATGAAGAGATGATCCGTGAGGGAATCAGTGACTATTTGACGGATTGTGGTTATGAAACCATTGAGGCGGCGGACGGTCAGGAAGCTCTGGAAAAATTTTCCAGCTATGAAGTTGCTCTAGTACTGCTGGATATCCAGATGCCCAAACTAAATGGTTTAGAAGTTCTAGCTGAGATTCGTAAGACCAGTCAGGTTCCTGTCTTGATGCTGACCGCCTTTCAGGATGAAGAATACAAGATGAGTGCCTTTGCCTCTCTGGCAGATGGTTATCTGGAAAAGCCCTTCTCCCTCTCCCTCTTAGAAGTGAGGGTGGATGCGATTTTCAAGCGCTACTACGATACAGGACGAGTCTTCTCTTATAAGGATACCAAGGTGGACTTTGAGAGTTACAGTGCAAGCCTCGCAGGTCAAGAAGTTGCCATTAATGCCAAAGAGTTGGAAATTCTGGACTATCTGGTGAAAAATGAAGGACGGGCCTTGACTCGTTCTCAGATTATCGATGCTGTCTGGAAGGCGACAGATGAGGTTCCCTTTGATCGTGTCATTGATGTCTATATCAAGGAACTGCGGAAAAAGCTAGACTTGGATTGCATCCTCACTGTGCGCAATGTTGGTTATAAATTGGAGCGAAAATGAAACGAACAGGTTTATTTACAAAGATATTTATCTATACCTTCTCGATTTTCAGTGTTCTGGTTATTTGTCTTCATTTAGCCATTTATTTTCTCTTTCCCTCTACTTATCTGAGCCATCGTCAGGAAACCATTGGCCAGAAAGCGACAGCCATTGCCCAGTCCCTGGACGGAAAGGATAGGAAAAATATTGAACAAGTATTAGATTTGTATTCCCAGACCAGTGATATCAAAGGAGCTGTCAAGGGAGAGATGACCGAGGACAAGTTAGAAGTCAAGGACAATCTTACTCTGGATACGGACCGCCAGACCACCTCTCTCTTTATTGAGGAGCGTGAGGTGAAAACGCAAGATGGTAGCACGATGACTCTCCAGTTTTTAGCGTCCATGGACTTGCAAAAGGAAGCAGAGCAGATCAGTCTCCAATTTCTTCCCTATACCTTGTTGGCATCTTTTCTAATTTCCCTCTTGGTGGCCTATATCTATGCTCGAACCATTGTTGCCCCAATCTTGGAAATCAAGCGGGTGACCCGTCGGATGATGGATTTGGATGGACAAGTGCGATTGCGCGTGGATTCTAAGGATGAGATTGGCGATCTCAAGGAACAAATCAATAGCCTTTACCAGCATCTCTTGACTGTCATTGCGGACTTGCATGACAAGAATGAAGCTATTCTCCAGCTGGAGAAGATGAAGGTTGAGTTCCTACGAGGGGCTTCTCATGAACTGAAAACACCTCTGGCTAGTTTGAAAATCCTAATCGAAAATATGAAAGAAAATGTCGGCCGTTATAAGGATAGAGACCACTATCTGGGAGTTGCCTTGGGGATTGTGGACGACCTCAGTCACCACGTTCTCCAGATATTGTCTCTTTCCTCTGTTCAGGAATTGCGAGACGAGAAAGAAGAGGTTGACCTCCTTCAGATGACGCAAAGTCTGGTCAAGGATTATGCTTTACTCGCCAAGGATAGAGAACTTCAGGTAGACATTAGCCTAACCCATCAGCAGGCTTATATAAACACATCTGTAATGAAGTTGATCCTATCGAATCTCATCAGTAATGCTATCAAGCACTCCACTCCAGGTGGCTTGGTCCGAATTGGTGAAAGAGAAGGGGAGCTCTATATCGAGAATAGCTGTAGTCCTGAAGAACAAGAAAAATTGGCCCAGTCTTTTTCTGAAAATGCTAGTCGCAAGGCCAAGGGTTCAGGAATGGGACTCTTTGTGGTCAAAAGTTTATTAGAACATGAGAAATTACCTTATCATTTTGAGATGCAGGATGCTCGATTGACCTTCTTCATACGTTATCCCAAAGTCACTCAGGACTAAGGAGAAGAAAGGGGTTACATTGATTGGATTGGAAGAAATTCAATCTAAAGTATGGGAAAAACTAGCTTTTTTTATCAAAAAGTGATAAAATGAACAATGTAAATGGGATGTCCCAAAAAATATATAGGAGGCCTGACAAATGGCAATCGTTTCAGCAGAAAAATTTGTCCAAGCAGCTCGTGACAACGGTTATGCAGTTGGTGGATTTAACACAAACAACCTTGAGTGGACTCAAGCTATCTTGCGTGCAGCAGAAGCTAAAAAAGCTCCAGTTTTGATCCAAACTTCAATGGGTGCTGCTAAATACATGGGTGGTTACAAAGTTGCTCGCAACTTGATCGCTAACCTTGTTGAGTCAATGGGTATCACTGTACCAGTAGCTATCCACCTTGACCACGGTCACTACGAAGATGCACTTGAGTGTATTCAAGTTGGTTATACTTCAGTTATGTTTGACGGTTCACACCTTCCAGTTGAAGAAAACCTTGAAAAAGCTCGTAAAGTTGTAGAATTTGCTCACGCAAATGGTGTATCAGTAGAAGCTGAAGTTGGAACTATCGGTGGTGAAGAAGACGGAATCATCGGTGATGGTGAATTGGCTCCAATCGAAGATGCTAAAGCAATGGTTGCAACTGGTATCGACTTCTTGGCAGCTGGTATCGGTAACATCCACGGTCCATACCCTGCAAACTGGAAAGGTCTTCACCTTGACCACTTGCAAAAATTGACTGAAGCTGTACCAGGCTTCCCAATCGTATTGCACGGTGGTTCAGGTATTCCTGATGACCAAATCCAAGCAGCTATCAAACTTGGTGTTGCGAAAGTTAACGTTAACACTGAATGCCAAATCGCATTCGCTAACGCAACTCGTAAATTTGCTCGTGACTACGAAGCAAACGAAGCAGAATACGACAAGAAAAAACTCTTCGACCCACGTAAATTCTTGGCTGACGGTGTAAAAGCTATCCAAGCATCAGTTGAAGAACGTATCGACGTATTCGGTTCAGAAGGTAAAGCATAATCTAGCTGAACAATACAGATAAAACCTGCCTGCGAAGGTGGGTTTTTTGGTGTTTGAAACTATAGAGAATATGTTGGGGAAGAATCTATCTTAAGTTGCTAAAAGAGTCTAATTTTTGTACAATAATGCTATGAAAATACTGAAAAAATGGTTTCTTGGCTTTCTTAGTTTCATTCTTTTGTTTTTACTCGCTACATTCATCTTTCACCGTATCTGTTTGGAAAAGGAAAAAGCCTCACTGACACCTATGGGGCAACAAGTTCTCGTCAATGGACATCAAATAAATGTTTACGTTGAAGGGGATGGTCCTGAGACTATAGTAGTTATCTCAGGTGCTGGTATTGCTTCTCCTATATTGGATTTTAAAGAAGTATCGGAATCCTTATCGAAACAGTATAAGCTAGTTATCGTGGAGAGGGCGGGATATGGTTATAGTGATGATAGCAATCATTCAAGAGATGTGATGGAGGTTTTGTCTGAGACTCGCCAAGCTCTTTCCCAAGCAAATATCACAGGGCCGTTTATCATTCTGTCTCATTCCATGGCTAGTCTAGAGAGTTTGGCTTGGCAGGAGAAGTATCCTGATGAAGTGAAAGCCTTGATTGGTCTGGATTGGGCACTGCCGTCAAGTTATGAGAATTTAAAGGATAATCAGGCCTTGCTCACTGTGGCATATTGGAGTAGCAAGATTGGTTTATTACGCTATTTACCTGAGTCTTTTTATATAAAAAATCAAACTCTGACCGAAAATGAACGAAAACAATATAAACTTCTAGCTTATAAGCAGTTGATGTCACAAGCCATGCTTCATGAATCTCAAACGGTAAAGGAAAATGCTAAGAAAGTTCCCTCTAGCATCAATCCGAAAATTCCCACCTTATTACTGGTATCTAACGGCGAAGGCACCAGTTTTAGCCAATCAGAATGGCAACGTTATGCAGAGAGATTTGCAAGCGACCAGTCTAATGTTCAAGTCGTCTATATGGATGCGCCTCACGACCTCTATCATTATCAAAGCGATGCTATTGTTTCTCGCATTAAAGAATTTTTAGAGAATAATTGAGGGCTTAAAAATCCATTGAGACTGATGATAATAATTGAAAGGTAATGACTTATGAATAATTCTTATATTTTACTTAGACATGCTCATTCAAGATTTTCAAGTGATGATTTCAATAGAACTTTATCAGAAAAAGGATTCTCATCTCTTGACCAGTTAGATTTTTTGAATTCTTTTAATATTGATTATTATTTTTCTAGTCCTTATAAACGAGCATTTGAAACGATTAATAGCTCGCCAATTCAATTTGATAAAATAGTTCTTGATAATCGGTTACGAGAGCGAAAATTATCTTCAACCTTTATAAAAGATTCTGAGTTTGAAGACAGTATTAAATATTTATGGCAAAATCCTAGTGAATCTCTTTTAGAAGGGGAATCAAATCAAGACGCACTAGCTAGAGTACTAAATTTTTTAATGGAATTGGAAGAGAGATACTCAGAAAAAATGATTTTACTTAGTTCACACGGGAATTTGATAGGAATACTACTACATCACTTTGATTCCAGTTTTGATTATGAAAAATGGGAGCATATGACCTTTCCAGATTGTTTTCTAATTGATAGAGATGGGATTGTGAAAAGAATTTTGAAAGATTAGTTCGTTGATTAAATAGTGAATCATATTGATCAAAATAGTTTGCTTTTTACAACTCGTAACCTGCCCATCGGGCAGGTCTTTTTGGTGTTTTAAGGAAACTATTAAACCAGAATTTTGGATTTAAAATAGCATTTTAAGAGTGAAATCTCTAATTTCATAATCTGTAGGCAAACGCTTGCATTCCGTTTTTTATTGGACTATAATAGGTTGGTATAAAGCCTTCTGTAAGAATAACAATTAGAAAGTTTAGAAAGTAAGGACTTAGAATATTTGTAGTCAAAAATACAATGTTGCTATTCCTTGCGATAGGGAGATAGATATGGCAATGATAGAAGTGGAACATCTTCAGAAAAATTTTGTGAAGACTGTTAAGGAACCAGGCTTGAAAGGGGCTTTGCGCTCCTTTATTCATCCTGAAAAGCAGACCTTTGAAGCGGTCAAGGATTTGACTTTTGAGGTACCCAAGGGCCAAATTCTAGGTTTTATCGGCGCAAATGGTGCTGGGAAGTCAACAACCATCAAAATGCTGACAGGGATTTTAAAACCGACATCTGGTTTTTGTCGGATTAACGGCAAGATTCCGCAGGACAATCGTCAGGATTATGTTAAAGATATTGGTGTGGTCTTTGGACAACGTACCCAGCTATGGTGGGATTTGGCTCTGCAAGAGACCTATACGGTCTTAAAAGAGATTTACGATGTGCCGGACTCGCTCTTTCATAAACGCATGGACTTTTTGAATGAAGTCTTGGATTTGAAGGACTTTATCAAAGACCCCGTGCGGACTCTTTCACTGGGGCAACGGATGCGGGCGGATATTGCGGCTTCCTTGCTCCACAATCCTAAAGTTCTCTTTTTAGATGAGCCGACCATTGGTTTGGACGTTTCGGTCAAGGACAACATTCGTCGGGCTATTACCCAGATCAATCAGGAGGAAGAAACAACTATCCTCTTGACCACTCACGACCTGAGCGACATTGAGCAACTCTGTGATCGAATTTTTATGATTGATAAGGGGCAAGAGATTTTTGATGGAACGGTTAGCCAGCTCAAGGAGACCTTTGGCAAGATGAAGACTCTTTCCTTTGAACTGCTACCAGGTCAAAGTCATCTCCTTTCTCACTATGAAGGCCTGCCTGATATGACCATTGATAGACAAGGAAATAGCCTCAATATTGAATTTGATAGTTCCCGCTACCAGTCAGCTGATATTATCAAGCAAACCCTGTCTGATTTTGAAATTCGCGATTTGAAGATGTTGGATACGGATATTGAGGATATTATCCGTCGCTTCTACCGAAAGGAGCTCTAAGATGGTCAAATTGTGGAGACGTTATAAACCCTTTATCAATGCAGGGATTCAGGAGTTGATTACCTATCGAGTCAACTTTCTACTTTATCGGATTGGGGATGTTATGGGAGCTTTTGTTGCTTTCTATCTCTGGAAGGCTGTCTTTGATTCCTCGCAAGAATCTTTGATTCAGGGCTTTAGTATGGCAGACATCACCCTATACATCATCATGAGCTTTGTGACTAATCTTTTGACTAGGTCGGACAGCTCCTTTATGATCGGGGAGGAGGTCAAGGATGGTTCCATTATCATGCGCTTGTTGCGACCAGTGCATTTTGCGGCCTCTTATCTCTTTACGGAGCTTGGTTCCAAGTGGTTGATTTTTATCTCTGTTGGACTGCCATTTTTAAGTGTCATTGTCTTGATGAAAATCTTATCAGGACAAGGAATTGTAGAATTGCTGGGCTTAACCATCCTTTATCTTTTTAGCTTAACTCTAGCCTACCTAATCAACTTTTTCTTTAATATCTGCTTTGGATTTTCAGCCTTTGTCTTTAAAAATCTATGGGGTTCCAATCTACTCAAGACTTCTATAGTGGCCTTTATGTCTGGAAGTCTGATTCCCTTGGCTTTCTTTCCAAAGATTGTTTCTGATATTTTGTCCTTCTTGCCTTTTTCATCTTTGATTTATACTCCAGTTATGATCATTGTTGGGAAATACGATGCCAGTCAGATTCTTCAAGCACTCTTGCTACAGTTCTTCTGGCTCATAGTGATGGTGGGCTTGTCTCAGTTGATATGGAAACGAGTCCAGTCCTTTATCACTATTCAAGGAGGTTAGTATGAAAAAATATCAACGCATGCATTTGATTTTTATCAGACAATACATCAAGCAAATCATGGAATACAAGGTCGATTTTGTGGTGGGCGTGTTAGGAGTTTTTCTGACTCAAGGCCTGAACCTCTTGTTTCTCAATGTGCTCTTTCAACACATTCCTTCCTTAGAAGGCTGGACTTTTCAAGAAATCGCCTTTATCTATGGATTTTCCTTAATTCCCAAGGGACTAGATCATCTCTTTTTTGACAATCTCTGGGCTCTGGGGCAACGTTTGGTGCGAAAAGGAGAGTTTGACAAGTACCTGACGCGTCCTATCAATCCTCTTTTTCACATCTTGGTTGAGACCTTTCAGATTGATGCCTTGGGCGAACTATTGGTCGGTGGTATTTTGTTAGCGACCACAGTGTCTAGCATTGGTTGGACTCTTCCAAAATTCCTGATTTTTCTAGTCTGTATTCCTTTTGCGACCTTAATCTATACTTCCTTGAAAATCGCGACTGCCAGCATCGCTTTTTGGACCAAGCAGTCAGGTGCCATGATTTATATTTTCTATATGTTTAATGATTTTGCCAAGTACCCGATTTCCATTTACAATTCGCTCCTTCGTTGGTTGATTAGCTTTATCGTACCTTTCGCCTTTACAGCCTACTATCCTGCCAGCTATTTCTTGCAGGATAAAGACGGGCTCTTTAACATTGGTGGGTTGATTTTGATTTCCCTTGTTTTCTTTGTTATTTCTTTAAAACTCTGGGACAGGGGCTTGGACGCTTACGAAAGTGCGGGTTCGTAAGATATAAAATAGGATGAGATTTAAACATTAAATATGTTACAAACAACCGTTGAAAATTATAGCGGTTGTTTTTGCATGTTTATTAAGGCATATATTCTATCCATACCCCTTTTTGCGATTTTGGTAATTATTCCAGTTGATTGCTACTATTTTTGATGGTGTGAATGTGCTGATAATGTATCCCAGTTAACTACGAAAGTTTTGGGTTTATATTTTTTAATGTACATTAAAAAAAAAATTAATGCGTGTTAATTTTTCTTGACTTAAAATTTTTTAATTGATATACTATTTTTCAGAGAGCTAACAATTATATATAAATGTACTACTCTATCCCACTAGATAATACGTCATAAAACTTTTTATAACAAAGGCTAGCAAGGTTAAAGTTTTCTATCTATTGGGTTTAAAATAAAAAATGAAGGAATTATAATGAAAAAAAGTACGGTATTGTCATTAACTACTGCTGCAGTTATTTTAGCAGCATATGCCCCCAATGAGGTAATTTTAGCAGATGCACCTAGTTCTGAAGATGCTTTAAGAATTTCTGATAAAGAAAAAGTAGTAGCAGATGCACCTAGTTCTGAAGATGCTTTAAAAATTTCTGGTAAAGAAAAAGTAGTAGCAGATAAAGAAACAGAAAAAAATGAACAATCTGAAGAACTTCATAATGTTATAGAAACTTCAAAGGATACTGAGGAGAAGAAGACAACAGTTATTGAGGAAAAAGAGGTTGTTAGTAGAAAGTCTGAGATAGACAAAAAAACTAGTAACGAAGGAGCAAGTATCAAAGAAGACTCCAAGCAACCCAAAGGAGATAATGCAGACTCGTCTGTAAGTAAGGACACGGAAAGTCCCAAAAAAGAAGATAAACTTGTCTATATTGCTGAATTTAAAGATAAAGAATCTGGAGAAAAAATAATTAAGGAACTATCAAAACTGAAGGACACAAAAGTTTTATATACCTATAATACGATTTTTAATGGCACCGCAATTGAAACAACTCCAGATAATTTGGACAAAATTAAACAAATAGAAGGTGTTTCATCGGTTGAACGATCACAAAAAGTTCAACCAATGATGAATCATGCCAGAAAGGAAATTGGAGTTGAGGAAGCTATTGATTACCTAAAGTCTATTAATGCTCCATTTGGAAAAAATTTTGATGGTAGAGGTATGGTCATTTCAAATATCGATACTGGAACAGATTATAGGCATAAGGCTATGAGGATCGATGATGATGCCAAAGACTCAATGAAATTTAAAAAAGAAGACTTAAAAGGCACTGATAAAAATTATTGGTTGAGTGATAAAATCCCTCATGCGTTCAATTATTATAATGGTGGTAAAATCACTGTAGAAAAATATGATGATGGTAGGGATTATTTTGACCCACATGGGATGCATATTGCAGGGATTCTTGCTGGAAATGATACTGAAAAAGATATCAAGAACTTTAATGGCATAGATGGAATTGCGCCTAATGCACAAATTTTCTCTTATAAAATGTACTCTGACGCAGGATCTGGGTTTGCGGGTGATGAAACAATGTTTCATGCTATTGAAGATTCGATCAAACACAATGTCGATGTTGTTTCGGTATCATCTGGCTTTACGGGAACAGGTCTTGTAGGCGAGAAATATTGGGAGGCTATTAGAGCATTAAGAAAAGCAGGAATCCCAATGGTTGTTGCTACAGGTAACTTTGCGACTTCTGCTTCAAGTTCTTCTTGGGATTTAGTAGCAAATAATAATCTGAAAATGACAGATACTGGAAATGTAACACGAACTGCCGCACATGAAGATGCGATAGCGGTCGCTTCTGCTAAGAATCAAACCATTGAGTTTGATAAGGTTAACATTGGAGGACAAAGTTTTAAATACAGAAATATAGGGGCTTTTTTCGATAAAAATAAAATCCTAACAAATGAGGATGGGTCAAAAACTCCAAATACATTAAAATTTGTATATATAGGCAAAGGTCAAGACCAAGATTTGATAGGATTGGATCTTAAGGGCAAAATTGCAGTAATGGATAGAATTTATACCAAGGATTTAAAAGATGCTTTTAAAAGAGCTATGGATAAAGGCGCACGTGCCATTATGGTTGTAAATACTGTAAATTACTACAATAGAGATAATTGGACAGACCTTCCAGCTATGGGATATGAAGCGGATGAAGGGACTAAAAGTCAAGTATTTTCAATTTCAGGAGATGATGGTGTAAAATTATGGAACATGATTAACCCTGATAAAAAAACTGAAGTCAAAAGAAATAATAAGGAAGATTTTAAAGATAACTTAGAACAATACTATCCAATTGATATGGAAAGCTATAATTCTAATAAACCGAATGTAGGTGATGAAAAAGAAATTGACTTTAATTTTGCACCTGACACAGACAAAGAACTTTATAAAGAAGATATTATAGTTCCAGCAGGGTCTACATCTTGGGGGCCAAGAACAGATTTGCTTTTAAAACCGGATGTTTCAGCACCTGGTAAAAATATTAAATCTACTCTAAATGTTATCAATGGTAAATCTACTTATGGTTATATGTCAGGAACTAGCATGGCAACTCCAATCGTAGCAGCTTCTACTGTTTTGATTCGACCAAAATTAAAGGAATTGCTTGAAAGACCTGTCTTGAAAAATCTTAAGGGAGATGACAAAATAGACCTTACAAGTCTTACAAAAATAGCCCTACAAAATACTGCAAGACCTATGATGGACGCAACTTCTTGGAAAGAAAAAAGCCAATACTTTGCATCACCTAGACAGCAGGGAGCGGGGCTAATTAATGTTGCCAATGCTTTGAGAAATGAAGTCGTAGCGACTTTCAAAAACACGGATTCTAAAGGTTTGGTAAACTCTTATGGTTCCATTTCTCTTAAAGAAATAAAAGGTGATAAAAAATACTTTACAATCAAGCTTCACAATACCTCAAATAGACCTTTAACCTTTAAAGTTTCAGCATCAACTGTAACTACAGATGCTCTAACTGATAGGCTAAAACTCGATGAAACATATAAAGATGAAAAATCTCCGGACGGGAAGCAAATTGTTCCAGAAATTCACCCAGAAAAAGTCAAAGGAGCAAATATCACATTTGAGCATGACACTTTCACTATAGGTCCAAATTCCAGCTTTGATTTAAATGCGGTTATAAATGTTGGAGAGGCTAAAAACAAAAATAAATTTGTAGAATCATTTATTCATTTTGAGTCAGTGGAAGAAATGGAAGCTCTAAACTCCAACGGGAAGAAAACAAATTTCCAACCATCTCTATCGATGCCTCTAATGGGATTTGCTGGGAATTGGAACCACGAACCAATACTTGATAAATGGGCCTGGGAAGAAGGGTCAAAATCAAAAGCGATGGAAGGTTATGATGACGATGGTAAACCAAAAATTCCAGGTACCTTAAATAAGGGAATTGGTGGAGAACATGGTATAGATAAATTTAATCCAGCAGGAGTTATCCAAAATAGAAAAGATAAAAATACAACATCCCTAGATCAAAATCCAGAATTATTTGCTTTCAATAACGAAGGAATCAACGCACCTTCATCAAGTGGCTCTAATATTGCTAAAATCTATCCTTTAGATTCAAATGGAAATCCTCAAGATGCTCAACTTGAGAGAGGATTAACGCCTTCTCCACTTGTATTAAGAAGTGCAGAAGAAGGGGTGATTTCAATAGTAAATACAAATAAAGAAGGAGAAAATCAAAAAGACTTAAAAGTCATTTCGAGAGAACACTTTATTAAAGGAATTTTAAACTCTAAAAGAAATGATGCAAAGGGCATTAAATCTTCTAAGCTAAAAGTTTGGGGTGACTTGAAATGGGATGGACTCATTTATAACCCTAGAGGTAGAGAAGAAAATGCCCCAGAAAGTAATGACAAAAAAGATCCTGCTACTAAGATACGAGGACAATTTGAACCGATTGCGGAAGGCCAATATTTCTATAAATTTAAATATAGATTAACCAAGGATTACCCATGGCAGGTTTCTTATATTCCTGTAAAAATTGATAACACCCCTCCAAAGATTGTTTCAATTGATTTTTCAAACCCTGGAAAAATTAAGTTAATTACAAAGGATACTTATCACAAGGTCAAAGAGCAATATAAGAATGAAACGCTATTTGCGAGAGATCAAAAAGAACATCCTGAAAAATTTGACGAGATTGCCAACGAAGTTTGGTATGCTGGGGCCGCTCTTGTTAATGAAGATGGAGAGGTTGAGAAAAATCTTGAAGTCACTTATGCAGGTGAGGGTCAAGGACGAAATAGAAAACTTGACAAAGACGGAAATACCATTTATGAAATTAAAGGTGCAGGAGATTTAAGAGGAAAAATCATTGAAGTGATTGCATTAGACGGTTCTAGCAATTTCACAAAGATTCATAGAATTAAATTTGCTGATCATGCTGATAAAAATGGGATGATTTCCTATTATCTAGTAGATCCTGATCAAGATTCATCTAAATACCAAAAGCTTGGCGAGATTTCCGAATCTAAATTTAAAAATTTAGAAAATAGAAAAGAGGATAGTCTTAAAAAAGATACAACTGAAGTAGAACATCATCAAGAAAATGAAGAGGCTACCGAAGAAAAATCTAGCTTGACTATTCATAAAACTATTTCAACAATTAGAGATTTTGAAAGTAAAGACTTAAAGAAACTCATTAAAAAGAAATTCAGAGAAGTTGATGACTTTACAAGTGAAACTGGTAAGAGAATAGAGGAATACGATTATAAATACGATGATAAGGGAAATATCATTGCTTATGACGATGGTAGTGCCTTAGAATATGAAACTGAAAAACTTGATGAAATCAAATCAAAAATTTATGGCATTCTAAACCCATCTAAAGATGGACACTTTGAAATTCTTGGAAAGATCAGTAATGTTTCTAAAAATGCCAAGGTATACTATGGAAATAACTATAAATCGATAGAAATCAAAACGACCAAGTATGATTCCCATTCAAAAACGATGACATTTGATTTATACGCTAATATTAATGATATTGTGGATGGATTAGCTTTTGCAGGAGATATGAGGTTTTTTGTCAAAGATGATGGTCAGATAAAAGCTGAAACTAAAATTAGAATGCCTGAAAAAAATAAGGAAACTAAAGCAGAATATCCGTATGCATCAAGTTATGGGAATGTAATAGAATTAGGAGAAGGAGATCTTTCAAAAAATAAACCAAATAATTTAACGGACATGGAATCTGGTAAAATCTATTCTGATTCAGAAAAACAACAATATCTATTAAAGGATAACATCATTCTGAGAAAAGGCTATGCACTAAAAGTGACTACCTATAATCCTGGAAAAACGGATATGTTAGAAGGGAATGGAGTCTATAACAAGGAAGATATAGCAAAAATCCAAAAGGCCAATCCTAATCTAAGAGTTTTATCAGAAACAACAATTTATGCTGATAGTAGAAATGTTGAAGATGGAAGAAGTACTCAATCAGTATTAATGTCGGCTTTGGACGGCTTTAACATTGTAAGGTATCAAGTGTTTACATTTAAAATGAATGATAAAGGGGAGGCAATCGATAACGATGGAAATCTTGTGACAGATCCTTCTAAACTTGTATTATTTGGTAAGGATGGTAAAGAGTACACAGGAGAGGATAAGTCCAATGTAGAAGCTATAAAAGAAGATGGCTCTACGTTATTTATTGATGCAAAACCAGTAAACCTCTCAATGGACAAGAACTACTTTAATCCATCTAAAACTAATAAAATTTATGTACGAAATCCAGAATTTTATTTAAGAGGTAAGATTTCTGATAAGGGTGGTTTTAACTGGGAGTTGAGAGTTAATGAATCGGTTGTAGATAATTATTTAATCTACGGAGATTTACACATTGATAACACTAGAGATTTTAACATTAAGCTTAATGTTAAAGACGGTGACATCATGGACTGGGGGATGAAAGACTATAAAGCAAACGGATTCCCAGATAAGGTAACAGATATGGATGGAAATGTTTATCTTCAAACTGGCTATAGCGATTTGAATGCGAAAGCGGTTGGAGTACATTATCAATTTTTATATGATAATGTCAAACCAGAAGTAAAGATTGATCCAAAAGGAAATACTAGTATCGAATATGCTAATGGAAAATCTGTAGTCTTTAACATCAATGATAAAAGAAATAATGGATTCGATGGTGAGATTCAAGAACAACATATTTATGTTAATGGAAAAGAATACAAATCATTTGATGATATTAAACAACTAACAGATAAGACACTAAACATTAAGATTGTTGTAAAAGATTTCGCAAGAAATACAACCGTAAAAGAATTCATTTTAAACAAAGATACGGGAGAGGTAAGCGAATTAAAACCTCATACGGTGACTGTGACAATTCAAAATGGAAAAGAAATGAGTTCAACGATAGTGTCGGAAGAAGATTTTATGTTACCTGTCTATATGGGTGAATTAGAAAAAGGATACCAATTTGATGGTTGGGAAATTTCTGGTTTCGAAGGGAAAAAAGACGCTGGCTATGTTCTTAATCTATCAAAAGATACCTTTATAAAACCTGTATTCAAGAAAATAGAGGAGAAAAAGGAGGAGGAAAATAAACCTACTTTTGATGTATCGAAAAAGAAAGAAAAAACACAATCTAATTCAACTAATGATGTCAACAGTATTGTTTCTGATGAAAATGATAAAAACTTTGAAATTAACAAGAACATTTATCTAAATGAACAAGGAAACTTAACTAATAAAAATACCAACATCAATAGTAAATCAACTAGTAACAATCCTAATGAGTTGCCAAAAACCGGAACAGCAAGCGGAGCCCAGACACTATTAGCTGCCGGAATCATGTTTATAGTAGGAGCTTTTCTTGGATTGAAGAGAAAAAATAAAGATTAAGACAAAAGCTATAGAAAAAATGGTTTATGTACTGAGATTAGATAGTGAGGTGATGACATAGTTTTGTGAAAGTATTGATTTATAAATATATTATTTAGATTTCTATGAAAATGGGAGATTTAATAGAGATATATGTAAAAGCCTTGTCTCAGGACAGGCTTTTTCTAATGGAGATAAAAATTTCTTGACATCTATTCTCAGAGTGCTATACTAAAAGGGTAATCGCCGATTTAGCTCAGTTGGTAGAGCAACGCACTCGTAACGCGTAGGTCACAGGTTCAAGCCCTGCAATCGGCAGAATCAAGAAGTCCAAACGGGCTTCTTTTTTTGTAAATATAGGAAAGGTGGAACGTTTGAGATAGGTTCTATTTAACGTCAGAAACTCCTACTTATAAATTAAAACTAAAATTTATATTTTGTGGTATAATATATTTTAATAAGCACTTGTTTTCGTTCCGTTTTAGTGGACTATAGGCTGTTAATCATTCTAGATTTTTTTTGCATAGGTTTTCTAAAAATTATAAAATCCGTGGATAATAACGAATGAAGTCTAGCAAGCTTGGCTGAATGTAAATCAAAAAGGAGAAAATTATGAATAAGAAAGAATGGGTAAGACAATTTGAGGAGGCGAATGGCCGCAAGCCGACTGCATCAGAATTGGCAGAGGCGCAGTCAACTAAAAAGTTTGCGAGAGGAACTAGAAATATTAAAATCTATATTGGCCTAACACTCGCTACTTCAGTCACTCTCATCTTGGTAAGTATTTTTTCAAATTCTTTGATCGGAAAGAAAGAGTCAAACCAAGCATCGTCTGCTGTTTCAACTACAGTGACAACAAGTCAAGCGTCTACAAGCCAAGGAAAAACGGATGAGACTGATAAGGATAAACAAGAGGAAATTCAGAAACTCAAGGATCAACTGACTGCTTTAGATACCAAAATTACGGAAGCAGAAGCACTTGTTAGCAAGTTCAAGAAAGAAACTGCTGTTCCAAAATTAGATATTGAAGCAATCAAGAACAATGATTTGTCTAGTTTAGAAGGCACTTGGCGTAGTCAATCTGGTAATGAATACATTATTAATGATTCTGGAGAAGTAGATGCGACTTGGTTTACAAATGATCAAAAGTACGAATCTCTAGTTGGATTAAAGGTTTCAAAAGGTCAAGATAGTCGTAACCCTGAGACAGCGTCTATCAGTGCGTGGGTAAAAGATTCTGTTGCTGGAGGATTTGTAGTAGTTGCTGTTCCAAGTGGAGTTGTTATGCAACCTGCTGATGATGGAAAGATTACGGATAAAAGCAATCATGCTGAAGAAAGACTACTTTCGGGCCAAGATTATGGGTCTATGTTAATGAAACCAGAAGATGTTTATTATCGTGTGAAACCAGATACCAGTAAACTTGAGGAAGCAGAAAAGAACTTAGCTCAACTGCAAGCAGATCGTGAAGCAATCAAATCTTCTCTAGAGTCAAAGGAAAAGAAAAACTAGATGGTATTCGTTCAAAAATACTGTTACAATCAGCAAAATCAAGAAGCCCATTAGGACTTCTTTTTCTTTTATCACCACTATTCAACCACATAGACAGAGATATTGACCAGATAGGCAAAAGGTCTTGTTCTTGAGAAATTCCTCTGCTATAATGATTTTTGTAAGGGACGTGAGAGGTCAGTATCAGACAACTCAAGTCAATTAAAAAGAAAATGGAGACAAAAAAATGAAAAAATTATTGGGACTTGTATTTTTAGTAGCAGCAGCGCTAGTATTGTATTTCGGATCTGTTGGATGGCCAAGTTTGGATGTCAACCTCTGGTCACTGATTCCAGTTGGCTTATTCCTCTATTTCACTCTAGAAAATCTTTTGAAAAAAGACTATAAGGCTAGTCTGATGTGCTTGATCATTGCCTTTATCATTGCAAATGCTATTTTTGATCTCTTGCCAATTTCAAGTGGTTTGGTGATTGGTGCCGGTGTGCTAGCTTGTGTGGGAATTGGATTTCTCTTTCCTGATAAGGATAAAAAAGAAGATAAATAAAAAGTCTCGAGATTTCTCGAGACTTTTTTTACTGACCAGCGTAATATTTTTGGATCCCTTTCACAATACCTGCGACCAGTTTATCTTGGTAGCGGCTATCTCTGATTTGTTGGTTTTCGGAGAAATTATCCATATATCCAAGCTCTAGGAGGACAGCTGGTTTGGCTGTTTCGCGTAGGACGGCATAGCTACTCTCCAACAGGCCAGCATCCTTGGCCCCTGTTTCTGCTAGAAGAGAGGAGTGGATGGCAGCGGCGAGGCGTTTGCTTTCACTCATACGATCTGGGTGATTGTGCCAGTATTTATTAATCTTACTTGGATAATCAGGTTCATCGCTATAGGAGTAGGTTTGAATACCGCTCGCTTTTGAATATGCGCTTCCAGTTGCATTGAAGTGGATACTGATAAAAATGTCAGAGTTGGTCTTATTAACCATACGAGAACGTTCGGTAACAAAATCAACGTCAATATCACTATCACGAGAAGTGAGGACCTTGTAGCCCAGTTCTTCTAACTTAGTACGAAGCTTACGGTAAATCTGCATGTTGAGATCTTTTTCAGCTACATTGTAGTAAAAAGCTCCTGAATCTCGACCACCATGCCCAGGATCTAGGAAAATGGTATTGCTGTATAGGCCTTTTGTAAATCCGCCTTCAGTTGAAACTTCAGAAATCCATTGGCCGTATTTTTGGAACAGGTGTTCCTTACCGTCTATCTTGTAAGTTCCTGAAACATAATGTCCATTATCATCTAGGTAGTAGCGTGCTTTGTCAGAGTTATCGTAAATCCATTCGCTCTTTGCCATGTAACCACCTGACTTGAGGTAGTATGCTCCAATCCACTCCTGATTTGCATAACGGCCATCCGCTTTTAGATAGAACCAGCTCTTGTAGGCTTTATCAAAGATCCACTCTTTTTCCGCCATGGCTCCACTGGTTTTGAGGTAGTAGCTTCCCTTCCATTTGTCTGCTAACATTCCACCATTCTGGTCAAATGAGTACCAGGAACCCTGAATCTTTTGCCAGTTTTCTTGGACATATCTCCCTGAACTGCTGGCATAGAACCAAGTATCCTTGATTTTGACCCAGTTGTTTTCGGCCATAGCTCCACTCTGGTTAAAGAGGTAGCCCTTGAAGGTTGTCGCACTCAACATTCCACCGTCTTTGTCAAAGTAGTACCAAGAACCGTTGATTTTCTCCCATTTATCCTGTGAGATTTTTCCAGAAGGAGCGACATAATACCAAATTTGGTCTAATTTAGTCCAGCCCTTTTCTGCCATAGCTCCGCTTTTTGTGAGCAGATAGCCGTCAACGGCAGTGTTGCTGAGCATACTTCCAATTTGGTCAAAATAGTACCAAGAGCCGTTAATTTTTTTCCAGGTGTTCTGAGCAAGTCGTCCAGAGGAATCAGCATAATACCATTGATTGTCCAGTTTGGTCCAGCTATTTTCTATCATGACACCATCTTGGTCAAAGGCATAACCTTTGTAGACAGTAGAATGAAGACGATTACCATCTTGATCGAAGTAGTACCATTTGCCTTGGATTTGTTTCCAGTTCAAAGCAGGTTTATCATCTTGGTAAAAGCGCCAGTGATGATTTTCTTGGTACCATCCTTCTTTTTTGGGCTTGTCTTCTTGCACATCTACTTTCGGAAGCACCTCTGATTTAGAGTTTTTCTCAACACTCGATTCTTTCTTTTCTTCTTTGACAATTGCTTCCTTGACAGCAGATGTGGATTGAGTTGTGTTTTCTTCTCCTAAGACGGATGCGGGTGCTAATCCTGCGATTGAAAGGATTAAAGCACTGGTCAGTAGTATCTTTTTCACTTTTTATTTCCTAACTTTTTCTTTTTCCCTTTTTCATTTTTCTATTAATTATCGAATTGAACTTCTTCTAGTAGATACTCGATAAAGCGTTCGCCCATCTTAGACAGGCTGGTTTTTTCATGCTGGATATAGACTAGTTCAATCGGGTCGTCAATGTCCAGTGGAATGGAAACGATATTGTCTCCGTTGAGGTTACTGTTCAAAATCCCTGTTGCAATGGTGTAACCATCCAAACCAATCAAAAGGTTAAAGAGGGTGGCACGGTCACTGACAACAATGGATTTCTTGTGGTGCTCTTGTGAAAGAATCTCCTCTGAAAAGTAGAAGGAGTTGTGCGTCCCCTGATCATAACTCAGATAAGGAAAGTCTTCCAAATCAGCCAGTTTGACCTTGTCTTTTTTAGCTAGAGGGTTGGTCTTGCTAACAAAGATATGGGGTTGAGCGGTAAAGAGGTGGTGGGCTAGCAGGTGATTGTCATCTAGCATTTTCGTTAAAACATCGCGATTGTAGCTGTTTAAAAAGAGGACACCGACCTCGCTACGGAAGTTCTTGACGTCATCGATAATCTCCCAAGTCCGAGTTTCACGAAGGAAGAGCTCGTATTTTTCCATATCACTTTTCTTGAGCAAAGAGACAAAGGCATTGACTACAAAGGCATAGTGCTGAGAGGAAACGCTGAAAAGTTCGCGGTGGGCGATAGGATTTTTATAGCGTTCCTCCAGAAGCTGAGTTTGCTCAACGACCTGACGGGCATAGGAGAGAAACTCCATCCCATCACGGGTTAAGGTAATGCCCTTGGGATTGCGGATAAAGATTTCAATGCCCATTTCATTTTCCAAGTCTCGAACGGCATTAGAGAGACTGGGTTGGGTAATAAAGAGTTGCTTGGCTGCCTCATTCATAGAGCCAGTTTCGACGATTTTGATAATATAGTGTAGTTGTTGAATTCTCATGTTTTTATTGTACCATACTTGCGGAAGAATGGGCAATGAAGACGAAGAAAATAGGGGGAAAGAGCCGGTCCAGTATTGAAAAAAACTCCAAAATCTGTTAGAATGGAAGCTATGAAAACATTCTATGATGTGCAGCAATTTCTCAAACAGTTTGGCATTATTGTTTACATGGGGAAGCGTTTGTATGATATTGAACTGATGAAGCTCGAACTCTCTCGGATCTATGATGCAGGTCTGATGGACAAGCTAGACTATCTAGAGGCGGAAGCTGTTCTTCGTAGAGAGCACAAGATAGAATTAGACTACATAGAGAAAAATGGAGATAAGAACTTATGACAATTTGGTTTTTGTGGGGAATCGTACTAGCGATGGCAGCATGGATGGGGTATAACTACCTTCGTATTCGTCGTGCGGCTAAGATTGTGGATAATGCAGAATTTGAAGCCTTGATTCGGAAAGGGCAATTGATTGACATCCGTGAACCAGCAGAATTTCACAGAAAACATATCCTCGGAGCTCGCAATATTCCTTCAAATCAGTTGAAGTCAAGCCTTGCAGCCCTTCGTAAGGATAAACCTGTCCTTCTCTATGAAAACCAACGCGGACAAGGAGTGACCAATGCAGCACTTTATTTGAAAAAACAAGGTTTTTCTGAGATTTATATCCTTTCTTATGGATTGGATTCTTGGAACGGGAAAGTCAAGACTAGCTAACATTCTGTTAAAAACTGTCGAATGATAGATAAAGCTTGCATTTTATGGTATCATCATTTATATTAATTTTAAGGAGATTTTATAATATGAATTCACAACAAAAGAAAAAACCTTCACTTATTTTAGGTATCTTATCTATCGTCCTTGGTTTGCTATCGCCAATAGTGGGTCTGATTTTAGGGATCATAGGATTGGTCTTGGCTTTTTCATACCAAAAAGAATCTGGACTGGACTATAAAACAGAAAAAATTCTCAATATCGTAGGACTTGTAGTTTCTGTTCTTAACTGGATTCTAGCAATCGCAATAGTTTTTAGATAAGTAAAAACAAAAAAAGCTTTAAACATAAAGCTTTTTTCTTTTATCCACTTTTCTCTAAGTAGTTTTTAATGATTTCCGATTCCTCTGGATTCAAGGGACGGTATTGCCCTTCTGCTAGTTCTGGGTCTAATGTAAAGTCACCGAATTGGATTCGTTTTAGGGCAGTCACCTTGACACCAACTGATAGAAACATCTTCTTGACTTGATGAAATTTGCCCTCAGAGATAGTGATGGAGGCCCGGCTCTCTGTTGGGCTTGCGGACAGAATTTCAAGCTGAGCAGGTTTACAAGTGGTCCCATCTAAAAAGACAATTCCATCCTTGAACTTTTGGATATGGTCTGACGTGAGCGGTCCGTTTACTACCACTTGATAGGATTTATCGACATGGTACTGGGGATGAAGGAGTTGGAAGCCAAGAGGTCCATTGTCTGTCAAAAGCAGCAGTCCCGTGGTATCGCGGTCTAATCTGCCGACAGCATAGAGCTGGTCAGACTGGATGTCAGGTGGGAGTAGGTCCATGACGGTTGGCAGTTTCTTATCCTTGCTAGCTGTAACGACTCCGTTTGGCTTATGAAGCATGAGATAGTTGTGCTCGTATCCTTGAATCTGCCGTCCTTGAAAGACTAGTTTTTGCAATCCTGTATCAACATTTTGGGCGAGGGAGCGAGCTGGATAATCATCCACTAGGATTTCTTTTTTTAACAGAGCCTGTTTCATAGCCTTGCGACTGACCATTTCTTGGGCTAATAATCTATCTAAACGCATACCAGCTTATCATATCATAAGTCTCTGACTTTGAAAAGAGTTGCCTTGACTAGAAAAGCAGAGTGAAAACATTTACACTTAGCTGAACTGTGATTTTTGAATGAGACTGTGGTATAATTGTTCAGTTAGAAATAAAAATTTAAATATTAGAGGAAATCATGACAAAATTAAGAGAAGATATCCGTAACATTGCGATTATCGCCCACGTTGACCACGGGAAAACAACCCTCGTTGACGAATTGTTGAAACAATCAGAAACGCTTGATGCACGTACTGAATTGGCAGAGCGCGCTATGGACTCAAACGATATCGAAAAAGAGCGTGGAATTACAATTCTTGCCAAAAATACTGCTGTAGCATACAATGGCACACGCATCAACATCATGGACACACCAGGACACGCGGACTTCGGTGGAGAAGTTGAGCGTATCATGAAAATGGTTGATGGTGTTGTCTTAGTCGTAGATGCCTACGAAGGAACCATGCCACAGACTCGTTTCGTATTAAAAAAAGCCTTGGAACAAGACCTTGTCCCAATCGTGGTTGTTAACAAAATCGACAAACCATCAGCTCGTCCAGCAGAAGTAGTAGACGAAGTGTTGGAGCTCTTCATTGAGCTTGGTGCAGACGATGACCAGCTTGATTTCCCAGTGGTGTATGCTTCAGCTATCAACGGGACTTCTTCATTGTCAGATGATCCAGCTGATCAAGAAAAAACAATGGCACCAATCTTTGATACCATTATCGACCATATCCCTGCTCCAGTGGACAACTCAGATGAACCTTTGCAGTTCCAAGTCTCACTTTTGGACTACAATGACTTCGTAGGTCGTATCGGTATCGGTCGTGTCTTCCGTGGTAGTGTGAAAGTTGGGGACCAAGTTACCCTTTCTAAACTAGATGGTACAACGAAGAACTTCCGTGTTACAAAACTTTTCGGTTTCTTTGGTTTGGAACGTCGTGAAATCCAAGAAGCAAAAGCAGGTGACTTGATTGCCGTTTCAGGTATGGAAGATATCTTTGTTGGTGAGACGATTACACCGACAGATGCAGTTGAGCCTCTTCCAATCCTTCACATCGATGAGCCAACGCTTCAAATGACCTTCTTGGTAAACAACTCACCATTTGCTGGTAAAGAAGGTAAATGGGTGACTTCTCGTAAGGTAGAAGAACGCTTGCAAGCAGAATTGCAAACAGACGTTTCCCTTCGTGTTGACCCAACGGACTCACCAGATAAATGGACTGTTTCAGGACGTGGAGAATTGCACTTGTCAATCCTGATCGAAACCATGCGCCGTGAGGGGTATGAACTTCAAGTGTCTCGTCCAGAGGTTATTGTAAAAGAAATTGACGGTGTTAAATGTGAACCATTTGAACGTGTTCAAATCGATACTCCAGAAGAATACCAAGGTTCTGTTATCCAAAGCCTTTCTGAACGTAAGGGTGAAATGTTGGATATGATTTCAACTGGTAATGGTCAAACTCGTTTGGTCTTCCTTGTTCCAGCGCGTGGTTTGATTGGATACTCAACTGAGTTCTTGTCAATGACTCGTGGTTACGGTATCATGAACCATACCTTTGACCAATACTTGCCATTGATTCCAGGAGAAATTGGTGGACGTCACCGTGGTGCTCTTGTTTCTATTGATGCTGGTAAGGCTACAACATACTCAATCATGTCTATCGAAGAACGTGGTACAATCTTTGTCAACCCAGGTACTGAGGTTTACGAAGGAATGATCATCGGTGAAAACTCTCGTGAAAACGACTTGACTGTTAATATCACCAAGGCCAAACAAATGACCAACGTTCGTTCAGCTACTAAGGACCAAACAGCGGTTATCAAGACACCTCGTATCTTGACCCTTGAAGAGTCTCTTGAGTTCTTGAATGACGATGAGTACATGGAAGTAACGCCTGAGTCTATCCGTTTGCGTAAGCAAATCCTCAACAAGGCAGAGCGCGAGAAAGCCAACAAAAAGAAAAAATCAGCTGAATAAGAGCTAGAAAGAGATAAAGATGGTCTATTTAATCATAGGGATACTCTTATTACTACTCTATGTATTTGCGACACCCCAAAGTATCAAAGGAACAGTCAACATCGTTATCTTGGTCTTTGTAGTTGTTGCTCTCTTGATTTTGCTGATGTTGTCCATCTTGCAAATCTTCCAATTACCGACAGAATTCTTTGTCACAATCGCCATGCTGGCTCTAGCCTACTTTAGCTTGAGAGACATCACGCTCATGCCAGTAAAAAAGAGCAGAAGAAGATAAATAGAAAGAGAGCTATGGCTCTCTTTTTCGATGTCAGAATGAGGACTAGAGCATTTTCGTTTAGTATTATTTCCATAAAAATGGTAAAATAGTAGGAGTAGAAATGGAGTTTGAGACATGAAAGTAATCGATCAATTTAAAAATAAGAAAGTTCTTGTTTTAGGTTTGGCTAAGTCTGGTGAGTCTGCGGCCCGTTTGCTAGACAAGCTAGGTGCTATTGTGACAGTAAATGACGGCAAGCCTTTTGAGGAAAATCCTGCTGCTCAAAGCTTGCTGGAAGATGGGATCAAGGTTGTCACTGGTGGGCATCCTTTGGAGCTCTTGGATGAAGATTTCGCTCTGATGGTGAAAAATCCAGGTATCCCGTATAGCAATCCCATGATTGAAAAAGCATTGGCAAAGGGGATTCCAGTCTTGACTGAGGTGGAATTGGCTTATTTAATTTCGGAAGCGCCAATTATCGGTATCACTGGTTCAAATGGGAAAACAACCACAACGACGATGATTGGGGAAGTTTTAACTGCTGCTGGTCAACGCGGTCTCTTGTCAGGGAACATCGGCTATCCTGCTAGTCAAGTGGCTCAAACTGCGACAGCCAAGGACACGCTCGTCATGGAACTTTCTTCTTTTCAACTGATGGGTGTCCAAGAATTCCATCCTGAGATTGCGGTTATTACCAACCTCATGCCAACTCATATCGACTATCATGGTTCTTTTGAGGAGTATGTGGCAGCTAAGTGGAATATCCAGAACAAGATGACAGCAGCTGATTTCCTTGTCTTGAACTTTAACCAAGATTTGGCAAAAGAATTGTCTACCAAAACACAAGCTACCGTTGTACCATTTTCAACATTGGGAAAGGTTGATGGAGCTTATCTGGATGATGGTCAACTCTGCTTCCGTGGCGAAGTGGTCATGGCAGCTAGTGAAATCGGTGTTCCAGGTAGCCACAATGTAGAAAATGCCCTTGCGACCATTGCTGTAGCCAAGCTCCGTGGTGTGGATAATCAAACCATCAAGGAAACTCTTTCATCCTTTGGAGGTGTCAAACACCGTCTCCAATTTGTGGATGAAATTCAGGGTGTCAAATTCTATAACGATAGCAAATCAACCAATATCTTAGCGACTCAAAAAGCCTTGTCAGGATTTGACAACAGTAAGGTTATCTTAATTGCAGGTGGTTTGGACCGTGGAAATGAGTTTGACGAATTGGTGCCAGATATCACAGGCCTCAAACAGATGGTTATCCTCGGTCAATCTGCAGAACGTGTCAAACGGGCAGCGGATAAGGCTGGTGTGGCTTATGTAGATGCGACAGATATTGCTGATGCGACCCGCAAGGCTTATGAGCTCGCGACTCAAGGAGATGTTGTTCTCCTCAGTCCTGCCAATGCTAGCTGGGATATGTATGCTAACTTTGAAGCACGTGGCGACCTCTTTATCGACACAGTTGCGGAGTTAAAGGAATAATATGAAAAAAATTGTCTTTACAGGTGGGGGGACGGTTGGACACGTCACCCTCAACCTTTTGTTAATGCCCAAGTTCATAGAAGATGGCTGGGAAGTCCACTATATCGGGGACAAGCGTGGGATCGAACACCAAGAAATCCTCAAGTCAGGTCTGGATGTGACCTTCCATTCCATAGCGACAGGGAAATTGCGTCGTTACTTCTCCTGGCAAAACATGCTAGATGTCTTTAAAGTTGCCTGGGGTATCGTCCAATCTCTCTTTATCATGTTACGACTGCGTCCACAGGCTCTTTTTTCTAAGGGAGGATTTGTCTCTGTACCGCCGGTTATAGCAGCGCGAGTGTCAGGAGTGCCTGTCTTTATTCATGAATCTGACCTTTCTATGGGCTTGGCCAATAAAATCGCCTATAAATTTGCGACCAAGATGTATTCGACATTTGAGCAGGCTGCTGGTCTCGCAAAAGTCGAGCATGTGGGAGCAGTGACAAAGGTTTCAGATCAAAACACTCCTGAACCAGATGAATTGGTGGATATCCAAACCCACTTTGATCCTAAATTGCCAACGGTATTGTTTGTTGGTGGTTCTGCAGGAGCTCGTGTCTTTAACCAATTGGTGACAGATTATAAGCAAGAACTGACAGAGCGCTACAATATTATCAATTTCACTGGAGATTCTAGCCTCAATGAGTTGAGTCAAAATCTCTTTCGTGTTGATTATGTGACGGATCTCTATCAACCTTTGATGGAGATGGCAGATGTGGTGGTAACGCGTGGTGGTGCCAATACGATTTTCGAACTCTTGGCCATGGCGAAACTCCATCTCATCGTACCATTGGGTCGTGAAGCAAGTCGAGGAGACCAGATTGAAAATGCTGCCTATTTTGTTAAGAAAGGCTACGCAGAAGAACTTCAAGAAAGTGACTTGACCTTGGAAAGCTTGGAGGCGAAACTCAGTCACTTGCTTAGTCACAAGGATCAATACCAAGCTAGCATGAAAGCTTCGACTGAATTGAAATCTCTTGCAGATTTTTACGATCTACTAAGAAAAGACCTAGCATAAGGAATATCAATGTCAAAGGATAAGAAAAAAGAATCAAACCAGAAGCAAGAATTGTCTGAATGGCAGAAACGAAACCAGGAATACCTGAAGAAGAAGGCTGAGGAAGAAGCTGCCCTTGCTGAAGAGAAGGAAAAGGAAAAACAAGCTCGTAAGGAAGCCAACTCGAAACTATTGGAGGAATCCAAGAAATCATCGAGTGAGTCAGATGAGGAAGCCTCAAGTCCAAGCAAGGAACTATCCGAAAAAGAAGAAAAATCTCAAAAGGATGACCGGAAAGTCAAAGAGGGAAAAGAGAAGAAGAAAAAAGAAAAACCAGAGAAACCAGCCAAACCTAAAATTGCGCCTGTTCATATTTGGCGAGCTGTGAGTATCTTGGTACCCAGTGTCCTGGTCCTCCTTCTTTCAGTCTATCTATTGACTCCACTTTCGACCATCAAAAATATCGAGGTTAAGGGGAATAGTAACACCCAGGCGGATGACATCAAACAGGCTTCTGGGATTCAAGATAGCGACTATACTTTAGCTCTATTGTTGGATAAGGAAACATACGCTGAGCGAATCAAGTCCAATCATTGGATAGAATCAGCGAAGATTAACTATCAATTTCCGACTAACTTTACGATTGAGGTTAAGGAATTTGATATTGTTGGTTATTATGTGTCTGGTGAAGAGTATTATCCAATTCTTTCTAGTGGTACAGTAGAGTCAACTCCTGTTGATCGCTTAAACTTGCCTGAGACTTATCTGACAGTTACCTTTAACGATGAGCAGCAGGTGAAAAAGCTGATAACAGGATTGTCTACCATCAGTGAGGATATCAAGAGTCAAATCCAGAAAATCGAATTAGCGCCGAGCAAGGCAACAGCAGATCTTTTAAAAATTACCATGCTGGATACAGATGAGATTTTGGTTCCCCTATCAGAATTGAGCAAGAAATTGCCTTATTACAGCAAAATCAAGCCACAATTGTCTGAACCGAGTGTAGTCGATATGGAGGCTGGAGCATACAGCTATACCATAGCGGATAAGCTGATAGAAGAAGCAGAAGAAAAAGCCAAGCAAGAGGCTAAGGAAGCTGAGAAGAAAAAACAGGAAGAAGAAAAGAAAAAACAAGAAGAACAGGGAAATCAAAGTCAAACGAGCCAGCAGTCACAGAGTCGTTAGACTAACTTTTTCTCTTGATTTTTGAATGGTATAGAAGTCCAGTTTCAAGTTTTTGCTTGACAAGTCCTACTATAAATAATAGAATAGAAAAAAACCTTTAAAGCAGTCCAGAGAGGCAGCTAAGGTTAGACGGTGAAAGGGTGGACTCTACCCATTTTTCGTGGAACCTTGCTGTTGGCAGGTTCCTTTTTTCATGCTCTCTAGCTTACAAAGGTAAAAGGAGAAAGGTATGCGTGAACATCGTCCAGTTATTGCTCTTGATCTTCCTAGTTTTGAGGCAGTCAAGGAATTTTTATCTCTTTTCCCAGCAGAAGAAAGTCTTTATTTAAAAGTGGGGATGGAGCTTTATTATGCGGAAGGTCCGGAAGTTGTCCGTTATTTGAAGTCACTGGGGCATAGTGTCTTTTTGGACCTCAAGCTACATGACATTCCCAATACAGTTAGATCGGCTATGAAGGTCTTATCTCAGCTTGGTGTAGACATGACCAATGTTCATGCTGCAGGTGGTGTGGAGATGATGAAGGCTGCGCGTGAAGGTCTTGGAAAAGAAGCAAAATTGATTGCTGTCACTCAATTGACTTCAACTTCTGAAGAACAAATGAGAGACTTTCAAAATATCCAAACCAGCCTGCAAGAGTCTGTGATTCACTATGCCAAGAAGACAGCTGAAGCGGGCTTGGACGGTGTGGTTTGTTCAGCTCAGGAAGTGCAACTCATCAAGCAGTCCACCAATCCAGATTTTATCTGTCTGACACCGGGAATTCGTCCGGCGGGAACTGCCGTAGGAGACCAAAAACGTGTCATGACGCCAGCGGATGCTTATCAAATCGGTAGTGACTATATCGTAGTAGGACGTCCTATTACCCAAGCTGAGGATCCTGTTGTAGCTTATCATGCTATCAAGAATGAATGGAACCAAGACTGAAATTAAAGAAATAGATTATAAAAACAAAGGAGAATACTATGACACTTGCTAAAGATATCGCTAGCCACCTCTTGAAAATCCAAGCCGTTTACCTCAAACCAGAGGAACCTTTCACTTGGGCATCTGGTATCAAATCGCCGATTTATACTGACAACCGTGTGACGTTAGCCTATCCAGAGACTCGTAGCTTGATTGAAAATGGTTTTGTGGAAGCTATTAAAGCTGAATTTCCAGAAGTAGAAGTGATTGCAGGAACTGCGACAGCAGGAATTCCACACGGAGCTATTATCGCTGACAAGATGAACTTGCCTTTTGCCTACATCCGCAGCAAACCAAAAGACCACGGAGCTGGTAACCAAATCGAAGGTCGCGTAGCTCAGGGGCAAAAGATGGTTGTTGTTGAAGACCTCATTTCAACTGGTGGGTCTGTTCTTGAAGCCGTAGCAGCTGCTAAACGCGAAGGAGCCGATGTTCTTGGTGTCGTAGCGATTTTCAGTTATCAATTGCCAAAAGCAGATAAGAACTTTGCGGATGCTGGTGTCAAATTGGTGACACTATCTAACTATAGCGAGCTCATCCACTTAGCCCAAGAAGAAGGTTACATCACACCAGAAGGGCTCGACCTCCTAAAACGCTTTAAAGAAGACCAAGAAAATTGGCAAAATGCTTAAAACATAGAAAATCAGGTAGTCACTAGGATTACCTGATTTTTTATTTTTGGAAAGTATTAGTCGACTTTTCCACCTTCAACAACTAGATCATCTGCTTTAGCAGCGTCACCGTAGGTTGGGTGAAGTGTTTTTTCATAAGCTTTGTGGAAGAAGTTTTCTTTACCTAATTTTTCAATTTCTTGGTTGATGTAGTCAAGAAGTTCTTGATTACCCTTTTGAACTGCTGGCGCAATAGTATCTGGGTCACCGAGGGAAGAAATTCCTACTTCAAATCCTTTATTTTCGAGAGCCCAAGCTAGGACTTCCGTATTGTCAGTAGAGAAGGCATCTCCACGTCCGTCAAGAAGGGCTTGGTAAGAGTCACTGTATTGGTCGTATTTTTGGAGTTTTACTTCTGGGTGATTTTTTTCAAAGTAAGTTTCAGCAGTCGTTCCTTTTGTGACAATCAAGGTTTTGCCTTCTAATTCTTTAACGTCTTTGATGACTTTATCTTTTGGAGACACGACACCGAGAGAAACTTTCATGTAAGGAAGGGCAAAGTCAACTTGTTTCTTTCTTTCGTCAGTAACTGTGAAGTTGGCAAGTGTGATATCCACCTTGTTTGAAATCAAGTATTCCGCACGGTTGGCAGCATCAACAGAGACGTATTTAACCTTTACACTAAGGTCTTGTGCCAGTTGGTTCCCGAGTTCAATATCGTAGCCTTGGTAAGAACCGTCGTTGTCAACATAGCCAAATGGTTTTTTGTCTCCAAATACCGCGATTCGAAGCTCACCGCTTTTTTTGATTTCGTCGATAGTGCGGGCCTTGGCGGTTGTTTTTCCTGATGAAGCATCAGAACTTCCACCTGAGCTACAAGCTGTGACAAAGATAAGCGCAAAGGCTAGGGCAAAAACAGTTAGAATTGGTTTGAGTAGTTTCATAAAAATCTCCTTTATAGATATGAGCCGAACTGGCTAAAGTCAAAGACGTTTAAAAATTCCTGTGCTCGTTTGGTTTGTGGATTGGTAAAGAAGTCTTGAGCCGTTCCTTCTTCAGCGATTTTCCCTTGGTCGAGGAAGATAATACGATCTGCAATAGCTTGGGCAAACTGCATTTCGTGGGTTACCAGAATCATGGTGCGCCCTTCTTGAGCCAAGTCATTGATGAGTTCCAGAACTTCACGCACCATTTCGGGATCCAGTGAAGCCGTCACTTCGTCAAAGAGGATAATTTCTGGATGCATAAGAAGGGCACGGACAATCGCCACTCGTTGTTTCTGTCCACCAGATAATTGGCGAGCAAAACTGTCTTTTTTATCAAGCAAACCCACACGTTCCAGTAGTTGCAAAGCTTCCGCCGTTACTTCTTTCTTGTCTCGTCCCTGAGCTTTGATAGGGCCTAATATGAGGTTTTGAAGGACATCTAGGTGAGGAAAGAGTTCATAACTTTGAAAGACCATGCCAATCTTTTGACGAACCAGGTGAAAGTTTTTCTGATTGCCAGCAATAGACTGGCCATCCAGAAGAATATCTCCACCTTGTATGGTTTCTAAGCCATTGAGGCAACGAAGGAGAGTGCTTTTTCCGCAACCAGATGGCCCTAGAATGACGACGACTTCCCCCTTTTTGATATCTAGAGAAAGGCCTTGGAGGATGGGATTGTCTCCAAAGGATTTTTTTAAGTCCTTGATTTCTAAAATAGTTTCAGACATTTAGTTCCTCCAATGTTTTTCTAAGTGAGTGGATAGTTTGGAAATAGGAAAACAGACTGCGAAATACAGGACCAGAATGGTTCCATAAATCCAAAAGGAAGCGGTTGGGATGGTCAAGCGATTGCTATCGATGATTTGTTGCCCAACCTTGGTCACTTCCACAACCCCAATCAAGACAACTAAGGAAGTCGTTTTGATCATCCGAGTGACAAGGTTGATGGCTTGTGGTAGTAGTCTTCTCAAGACCTGTGGAATGATAATGTGATAGTAAAGTTGCAAGTTAGTTAAGCCCAGAGCCTGTCCGCTTTCAAACTGATGTTTAGGGAGAGAAGTGATTGCCCCACGAACCAAGTCCCCCATTTCAGCTGTTCCCCAGAGAGTAAAAACGATAATGGCCGAAGTCTCGCCTGAGATGTTGATATTAAAGTTTCGAGCTAAGCCGAAATAAACGATGAAAAGTAGTACCAGCTGGGGCATGATACGGATAAATTCCAGATAAAAGCGTGTTAAAAAACGAATAACTCTAGAATGGGAGGTCATGATGATTCCCATGACTGTTCCGAAAATCATTGATAGAAGGACGGAGAGAATGGAAATTCCAATCGTGACACCCAGCCCTTGTAAGATTCGCAGGAGATTATTTCCCTGAAAGAGTACTTGCATTCCCGAATCCTGCATGGCGGAGCCTCCTTTCTATCCAGCTAAAGACTAGAGAGATGGGTAACAGCATGATCAGGTAAGCAACTGCCAACATGGCCAGTGCAATGTCTGTCTCATAATAGAGTCCAATCAAGTCCTTGGCGACGTACATGAGATCGGCTAAGGCTACTGCAGAGAAAACAGAGGTTTCCTTGATGAGGAAAATGACATTGGCACTAAAGGACGGTAGGGCTACCGCAGTCGCTTGCGGAAGAACCACATAGCGAAAGACCTGTACAGGCGTTAGACCAATGGCTAGACCAATCTCGTGCTGGGTTTGACTGACTGCTTCCAGTCCGCTTCTGAAAGATTCAGCCATGTAGGAGCCACCTAAAAAGATGAGCCCAACTGTTGCACAGACTTCTGAAGAAAGAACAATCCCTATTCGGGGAAGCCCGAAGTAGAGGAAGAAGAGCTGAATCAAAAGGGGCGTGTTTCGTGACAATTCGATGTAGGCTGTTGCTAACTGTGAAAAGATAGGAACGCGATAATGACGAATGACACTAACGATTAGACCTACAAGAAAAGAACCCAAAATTCCCCAAACTGCGATATGTAAGGTCAGAAAGAATGCCTTTTGATAGAGTGGTAAATATTGTTCAACAATGGACCAATCCAAAATAGAACCTCCCATCTAGGAATAATATAGCTATTGTAGCACTAAAGGACATGTTTGGATAATATGAATTTTTTATCACAATGATAGAAAATATTTATCATGTCTGTGATTTGAAATTTCCAGACAAAATTTTTGAAAGGATTCTGAAAAAGAGGTAAGATAGTTTATGTAAGTTAAAGTAAACGCTTACTTAATAAGGAGGACACTTTATGTCATATAAAACAAGCAATGCAGAAGGACCTGTAGATTTTATTAACACTTATGATTTGGAGCCAATGGCGCAACAAGTCATTCCTAAAGCTGCCTTTGGTTATATCGCTAGTGGAGCAGAGGATACTTTCACTTTACGCGAGAACATCCGTGCCTTTAACCACAAACTGATCGTTCCTCATACGCTTTGTGATGTTGAAAATCCAAGTACAGAGATTGAATTTGCAGGTGAAAAATTATCTTCACCAATTATTATGGCGCCTGTTGCGGCTCATAAATTGGCAAATGAGCAGGGGGAAGTAGCTACTGCGCGTGGTGTGCATGAATTTGGTTCTCTTTATACAACCAGCTCTTACTCTACTGTCGACCTTCCAGAAATTACGGAAGCTCTTCAAGGGACACCTCATTGGTTCCAATTTTACTTTAGTAAGGATGATGGCATTAATCGCCATATCATGGACCGTGTGAAGGCTGAAGGCTACAAAGCGATTGTCTTGACGGCGGATGCAACTGTAGGGGGCAATCGTGAGGTCGATAAGCGCAATGGTTTTGTCTTCCCAGTTGGCATGCCGATTGTTGAGGAATACCTGCCAGAAGGTGCTGGAAAATCAATGGACTTTGTTTACAAGTCAGCCAAACAACGCTTGTCTCCACGCGATGTCGAATTTATCGCTACATACTCAGGTCTTCCTGTGTATGTAAAGGGGCCACAATGCCGTGAAGACGTTGAACGTTCGCTTGCCGCAGGTGCTTCTGGTATCTGGGTAACCAACCACGGTGGCCGCCAAATCGACGGTGGACCAGCATCCTTTGACTCGCTTCAAGAAGTGGCTGAAGCAGTTGATAAACGTGTGCCAATTGTCTTTGACTCTGGTGTTCGTCGCGGTCAACACGTCTTTAAAGCCTTGGCTTCAGGAGCAGACTTGGTAGCTATTGGTCGCCCTGTGATCTATGGTTTGGCTCTCGGTGGTAGTGTTGGTGTGCGTCAAGTCTTTGAACACTTGAATGCAGAATTGAGGACAGTTATGCAGCTATCTGGAACTCAGACTATTGAAGATGTCAAACACTTCAAACTCCGTCACAACCCATACAACCCAACCTTCCCCGTTGACCCTCGTGACTTAAAATTGTATTGATAAAGAAGACGGCCTCCACCTGATGTGGAGGTTTTTCTTTGTGTATAGAAAGAATAAATCGTTATCAGAAACTATATAAATATATTTTCCAGTCAAAGTTCTTGCTAGGGCTTTCAAATTCTGTTATACTGGTCCAGTAATAAAATAATAAAGACATTTGGGGTGCTTTAGGCTGAGATGATACCCATTGAACCTGATACAGTTAAGACTGGCGAAGGGAAATGTGAAAAGGTTTTTTTCGTATGTTGAAGGAAACTGTCTAATCTTGTAAGGTAAACTCTAATTCTCGTTTGTAATTGGAGTTTTTTTGTTTATCAAAAGAGGATAGGCTTGTTTAGGTAGCTCACTGCAAATGCCCTCGATGTTCTTTAAAAGTATCAAGTGGAATTACGATTTTGCTTGGTATCTCTTGGTGTTTTATTAATTACTAAGGAGTAAAGAGAGGAGAAGTAAATATGGAAACACAAGACTATGCATTTCAGCCAGGTTTGACCGTTGGAGAATTATTAAAAAGCAGTCAGAAGGATTGGCAGGCTGCAATCAATCATCGTTTTGTTAAGGAACTTTTTGCGGGGACAATTGAGAATAAGGTCTTAAAAGACTACCTGATTCAAGATTATCATTTCTTTGATGCCTTCTTATCCATGCTGGGTGCCTGTGTAGCTCACGCAGACCAGCTTGAATCCAAACTTCGTTTTGCTAAGCAACTAGGCTTTCTTGAAGCAGATGAAGATGGTTATTTCCAAAAGGCTTTCAAAGAGTTAAAGATAGCAGAGAATGACTATCTAGAAGTGAACTTGCACCCTGTAACAAAAGCGTTTCAGGAGCTAATGTATTCTGCTGTGGCTTCATCAGACTATGCTCATCTTTTGGTCATGCTGGTCATTGCAGAAGGTCTTTATTTAGACTGGGGTTCTAAAGATTTGGTTCTACCTGAAGCCTATATTCATTTAGAATGGGTTAATCTCCACAGAGGTCCTTTCTTTGCAGAGTGGGTTCAATTTCTAGTTGATGAACTTAATCGTGTCGGGAAAAATCGAGAAGATTTGACAGAACTTCAGGAACGCTGGAATCAAGCAGTTGCTTTGGAATTAGCTTTTTTTGATATTGGTTATGAATTATAGGACAGATTCAATACTTTTATGTAGATCAAAAGAATGAACAAACAAACTATATAAATATATTTTCCAGTCAAAGTTCTTGCTAGGGCTTTCAAATTCTGTTATACTGGTCCAGTAATTAAATAATAAAGACATTTGGGGTGCTTTAGGCTGAGATGATACCCATTGAACCTGATACAGTTAATACTGGCGAAGGGAAATGTGAAAAGGTTTTTTTCGTATGTCGAAAAGAACTGTCTAATCTTGTAAGCTAAACTCTAATTCTCGTTTGTAATTGGAGTTTTTTTGTTTATCAAAAGAGGATAAGTTTGACGGTAAGCTTTTTGGTATCTCTCCTTGAATGCCCCACTTTTCTTTAAAAAAGGAGTTTTTTATGTTGAAAAAATGGCAGTTAAAAGATGTTATCTTGCTTGCTTTCTTGTCTATCTTTTTTGGTGGCGTTTTTGTGGGTTCAGGCTATCTGTTTGATATTCTCACCCTAATCTTGGCCCCTCTTGGTTTGCAGGCCTTTGCCAATGAAATCCTCTTTGGTCTCTGGTGTATGGCTGCGCCCATTGCTGCCATCTTTGTTCCAAGAGTCGGAAGTGCAACGATTGGAGAAGTGCTTGCTGCGCTTGCTGAAGTTCTTTATGGTAGCCAATTCGGCCTAGGCGCCCTATTGTCTGGCTTGGTTCAAGGCTTGGGAAGTGAATTTGGTTTTCTCGTAACCAAGAATCGCTATGAAAGTTGGCTCTCTCTAACTGCCAATAGTATTGGGATTACGCTTGTTAGCTTTGTCTATGAATACATTAAGTTAGGTTACTACGCCTTTTCTCTTCCTTTTGTCCTTTCCTTGCTTTTGGTGCGTTTTATTTCAGTCTTTTTCTTCTGTACCATCTTGGTTCGTGCCATTGTCAAACTCTACCATCAGTTTGCAGCTGGAGGAAAGGCGTAGATGGGGCTGGAATTAAGAGGGATTCAGTCACCAATCTTTTCGGAACCGATTGATTTTACTTTTCATGAGCAAGCTTTTACCTTGTTAGTTGGGAGCAGTGGTTCAGGAAAATCCAGTCTCTTTCAAATGATTGCCCAAGTCAGTTCTCTTCCCTATAGCGGTCAAGTCTTGATAGATGGGAGTGAGGTCAGTCAGCTTTCTATCGTCGAACGTGCCCAGACAGTTGGCATTCTCTTTCAAAATCCCAATCACCAATTTACCATGGAGAACTTGTTTGAGGAGCTGATTTTTACCTTGGAGAATATCGGGCATCCCGTTCAGGAAATTGATTCTAAAATAGCAGAGGTGGTCCAGAAATGTCGCTGTGAGAAAATCTTGCACCGTCCCATTCATCACCTATCAGGTGGAGAAAATCAAAAGGCTGCGCTAGCTGTTCTCTTTGCCATGAATCCTAGGGTCTATCTCTTGGATGAGCCCTTCGCTTCTATTGATAGAAAGAGTAGGCTGGAAATCTTGGAGATTCTAAAGGAGTTAGCCTCTAATGGGAAGACAGTTATTTTGTGCGACCATGATTTATCAGACTATGAAGCCTATATCAACCATATGGTGGAGTTAAGAGACGGACAGCTAAGGGAAATAAATAAAATCCCAACCTCTGAGATGAAACAGGTTTCTTCAAAAGAAGTTGCCTCTAGTCCAGAATTATTCCATATGGACCGTGTGACCTGTGAGCTGGGGAATCGCCCCCTCTTTTCGCTTGCGGATTTCACATTTTACCAAGGGATTTCCTGTATCCTGGGTGACAATGGTGTCGGGAAATCAACCCTCTTTCGCTCCATTCTTCAATTTCAAAAGTATAAGGGGCGCATTACTTGGAAGGGGAAAGTCCTGAAAAAGCAAAAGAGTTTGTACCGTGACCTAACGGGTGTTGTTCAGGAAGCTGAGAAGCAGTTTATCCGAGTCAGTCTGAGAGAAGAACTGCAATTAGACGGACCTGATTCTGAAAGAAATCAGCGGATTCTCCAATCATTACAATTTTTTAATTTGGATCAGGCACTCGATAAGAGTCCTTATCAATTAAGTGGTGGCCAGCAAAAGATTCTTCAGCTATTGACCATCTTGACCAGCAAGGTTTCTGTGATCTTGCTAGATGAACCATTTGCTGGTTTGGATGATAGAGCCTGCGACTACTTTTGTCAGTGGATGTTGGAGGAGAGAAATCAAGGAAGAAGTTTTTTGATCATTAGCCATCGTTTAGATCCCTTGATTTCTGTGGTCGATTATTGGATTGAGATGACTAGTGAGGGGCTCAGTCATCTCCAAGGCGTGATCATCAGCAAACCTCACAGTTTTCTGAGTAGCAATGCTCTAGGGGAGGTGAGGTAGTATGATCAAAGTCGCAACCCAGACACCGATACTCAGTCTCTTCTTTCTAATTTTATCCTTGGAAACATCTTTCCTTCCTTCGATTGCTCTTAATCTTTCAGTAGTCGCATTTTGCATCCTCTTTATGCTCTATTATCGTCGATTTAAAATGTTGGCTTGGATGATTGTGCTCGCCATTTTGCCATCTTTGGCTAATTACTGGGCAATTCAGTTACATGGGGATGCTTCGCAGGCAGTGATACTTGGGACGAGGGCTTTTGTGACGGTTTGTATCGGCCTTGTCTTTGTTTCCAGTATTTCTCTAAAAGAGCTTCTCTTGTACTTGGCTCAAAAGGGGTTATCGCGTTCTTGGGCCTATGCCTTAATTGTAGTATTCAATTCCTTTCCCCTTATTCAGCAGGAGATCAAGTCCCTCAAAGAAGCTTGCTTATTGCGTGGTCAAGAACTGCATGTTTGGTCTCCCCTGATTTACAGTAAGGTTCTGATGACGGTTTTTAGGTGGCGCCATCTTTACCTGAGAGCTTTGTCTGCACATGGATATGATGAGCATGCACAGTTGGAGAATCGCTATCGGACTTTTTATATTTCTAAAAAAACAAAATTAATCTACCTGCTGTTCTTTTTATTGCTTCAAACCAGTTTATTTCTATAAAGGAGTTATTATGGAATTTACAGATATTGCGATGGAATTATCCAAGGAAGCTTGGCAGGCTTCTTTTCATCATCCCTTTATTTTACAATTACAAGAGGGAAATTTAGAACCTTCTATTTTCCGCTATTATTTAATTCAGGATGCTTATTACCTGAAGTCTTTTTCAGAAGCCTATCACCTCTTGGCTGATAAGACTTCAAACGAGGAAATGAAAAGACTCTTGAAACAAAATGCTCAGAGTCTAGTGGAGGGTGAGTTGTTTATCCGCCAACAATTTTTCAAGGAATTGGAAATCAGCGATCAGGAAATGGAGCAACATCCAATCGCTCCCACCTGCTATCATTACATTTCTCACATTTATCGGCAATTTGCAGAGCCAAACTTGGGCATTGCTTTTGCAAGTTTGCTGCCTTGTCCTTGGTTATACCATGATTTGGGCAAGGCACTTAATCGCAAACCATCCCCGAATCCTCTTTATCAACAGTGGATTGAAACCTATATCACCGATGAATTAGAGCAGCAGATCAGAGAGGAGGGAGAGCTGGTCAATCAACTCTATCGCGAAAGTGATGAGACAGACAAGAAAAAAATGTTAGATGCCTTCCACATCAGTGTTCACATGGAAGCCAAGTTTTGGGAGATGGCTTACCAACACCAAACATGGACGAGTGATTTGCAGTCCTTAGAATAAGAGAAGAAATAGAAAATGAGAAACCACCAACTACAAGTTCACAAATTAACCATTTTATCCATGATGATTGCCCTTGACGTAGTTCTTACGCCCATCTTTCGAATTGAAGGGATGGCACCGATGTCCAGTGTAGTCAACATTCTTGCAGGAATCTTGATGGGGCCTGTTTATGCCTTGGTCATGGCTACAGTCACAGCCTTTATCCGTATGTCTACTCAAGGTATTCCGCCCTTGGCCCTCACAGGAGCTACTTTTGGAGCCCTCCTTGCAGGTCTCTTTTATAAGTACGGTCGAAAATTTCATTATTCTGCCCTAGGAGAAATCTTGGGAACAGGGATTATCGGTTCTATTGTTTCCTATCCTGTCATGGTTCTCTTTACGGGATCTGCGGCCAAGCTCAGCTGGTTTATCTACACTCCTCGATTTTTCGGAGCAACCTTGATCGGTACAGCCATAGCTTTTCTTGCCTTTCGATTTTTAATCAAGCAGGAATTCTTTAAAAAAGTACAAGGATATTTCTTTGGTGAAAGGATAGACTGATGCAGGAATTTACAAATCCCTTTCCTCTAACCTCCAGCTCCTTAATTCACTGCATCACCAATGAGATTTCCTGCGAGATGCTGGCCAATGGCATTTTGTCTCTGGGATGCAAACCTGTCATGGCAGATGATTCCCGTGAGGTTCTTGATTTTACTAAGCAAAGTCAAGCTCTCTTCATCAATTTGGGGCATTTGTCAGCTGAGAAGGAGAAAGCAATCCGTATGGCAGCTACTTATGCAAACCAAGCTTGTCTCCCAATGGTAGTAGATGCGGTTGGCCTAGCAGCATCTCCCATTCGAAAGACCTTAGTCAGAGATCTTTTAGAATACAAGCCCACAGTCCTTAAAGGAAATATGTCAGAAATCCGAAGTCTTGTTGGTTTAAAGCACCACGGAGTTGGAGTTGATGCTAGTGCTAAAGATCAAGAAACTGAGGAACTGCTTCAAGTCTTGAAAGACTGGTGTCAGCTTTATCCTGGTATGTCATTCTTAGTCACGGGACCCAAGGACCTCATCGTTTCAGAGAATCAAGTTGCTGTATTGGGAAATGGCTGTGACGAATTGGACTGGATAACAGGGACAGGAGACTTGGTTGGAGCCTTGACAGCCGTTTTTCTAAGCCAAGGAAAGACCGCCTTTGAAGCTTCGTGCTTAGCGGTTTCTTATCTCAATATCGCTGCTGAGAGAATACTTGTTCAAGGAATGGGATTGGAAGGTTTTCGTTACCAAGTTCTCAATCAACTCTCTCTCCTAAAAAGAGATGAAAACTGGCTAAAAGCCATCAAAGGAGACTTTTATGAATAGAGAAGCATTTAGACTGTATCTAGTAACCAATCGCTACCAAGATTCCTTGGAAAGCTTTCTTGAAAAAGTTGAGACGGCCTGCCGTTCAGGTGTTACCATCATTCAATTACGAGAAAAAAATCTCACCACCAACCAATACTATCAGCTGGCAAAACAAGTCAAGGAAATAACAGACGCCTATCAGGTGCCCTTGATTATCGATGATCGGTTGGATATCTGTCTTGCAGTCGATGCTGCAGGTTTGCATATTGGCGACGATGAACTACCAGTTTCGGTTGCCCGCCAAGTATTGGGTCCTGAAAAAATCCTCGGTGTCACTGCTAAAACAGTAAAAAGAGCTCTTGAAGCAGAAACATCGGGTGCAGATTACTTGGGGACAGGAGCTATTTTCCCGACAATTACCAAAGAAAATGCACCTATCACCCTGATTTCAACCTTGAAAACCATTTGCCAAACGGTCGCCATTCCAGTAGTTGCTATCGGAGGATTGACGTCAGAGAATATTGACCAACTTGCTGAAACTGGTATAGCAGGGGTAGCCGTTGTCCGTGATTTGATGCAGGCAGAAGATATAGAAGCAAAAACGCAAGCTTTTTTAACAAAGCTAGATGACATTATTTCCTAATCAAAAACTCTCTAATTCCCTTATAGTGGGAACTAGAGAGTTTTTTCTTAATCTTTAAAGCTTGTATGGTTGACTGGACCAGAACCATGACCGAGTTGAGGGGCGTCTTGGATGGCTTTTGTGATAAAGGCCTTGGCCTTATCCACTGCCTGATAAAGACTTCTGCCCTTGGCAAGTTCAGCCGTAATCACTGCAGCAAAAGTACATCCAGTACCATGGGTGTGACAGGTTTGAATTCGAGGACTTTCCCAGACAAATTGCTCCTCCTTGGTAAAGAGGAAATCCTTGGCACCACCTTCAAGATGGCCACCTTTGATAACAACGGACTGAGGACCAAATTCTCTTATAATCAGGCGACCGGCACGTTGCATTTCTTCTGGATTATGAATTGAGAAACCAACAATTTCTTCTGCCTCAGGAAGATTGGGTGTAATAATAGTCGCAAGGGGAAGCAGGTTTGTTTTTAGGTAGCTTCTCGCACTAGTATCTATCAGGGTATCACCGCTTGTTGCGACCATAACAGGGTCCAGCACGTAGGGGCAGTCCAGTTTTTTAAGATAGGGTTGGATAATCTCCATGATTTCAGTAGTTGCCAACATACCAGTTTTTACAGCCTGGGGCTTGATATCCGAAAAGACACTTTCCAATTGAGCTTCCAGCATTTGGTTGGAGACGTGCTCGATTAATTGAACGCCTCTGGTATTTTGAGCGACAAGACTTGTCACAACAGCCATTCCATAGACATCTCTAGCTTGGAATGACTTTAAATCAGCCATAATGCCAGCACCACCACTAGGGTCAGTTCCTGCAATGGTCAAAGCAACGGGTAAATAAGTCATCTAAAACCTCCCAACCAACTGAAGTTTGTATTCTTAAGAAAAAGCTGGTCTGTTTTAGAAAGGTAATAGAAGACTGCTAGTCCCCATTATCATTTCCACTTCCATCAGCTAGCATTAGCTAGATTGAGTCAAAGGGATCTAACAGTTGTTAATCTCAGCTTTACGCACCCCTAGTGGTTGTTTTCTTTTTTCTTTAGTATAGCATATTTTTATAGTTTATATAGTAAGATTTGGCTGGAAATCTCTCATCAAATGATTAAAATTCTATTTTTCGAAAAAATAATAAAAATTATAGTTGACAAATGTAGATTTTAAGAGTATACTGATAATTGTAATTGACAAATGTAGATTTAGGAGGTGTGATTATGCAGATTTCAGATGCAGAATGGCAGGTTATGAAGATTATTTGGATGCAGGGGGAGCAGACCAGTTCAGATTTGATCAGGGTTCTGGCTGAGCGATTCGACTGGTCCAAGTCAACCATTCAAACTCTTTTGGCTCGTTTGGTTGAGAAAGAGTGTCTGACTCGGAAAAAAGAAGGCAAGTCCTTTGTCTATTCAGCCCTTTTAACTTTGGACCAAAGTCGGGATTTACTTGTCCAAGATATCAAGGACAAGGTTTGTTCTCGTAGGATTAAGAACTTGTTGGCTGATTTGATTGTGGAATGTGATTTCACTCAGGCTGACTTGGAAGGCTTGGAAGAAGTGATTTCTAAGAAGAAATCAAGCGCTGTAACAGAAGTAAAATGTAATTGTATGTAAAGGAGATGTCATGTTAAATCTATTTGTATCTATTGTTGTTTTAGGAATGATTGCTTTTATCCTCTTTTGGTTTTTCAAAAAGCCGCAAGAAGATGCTAAGAGAGCTCAGCAAAAGAATGGCTATCAAGAAATTCGAGTGGAGGTCATGGGAGGATATACTCCAGAAACCATTATCCTCAAAAAATCGCAACCTGCTCGCATTATTTTTGATCGAAAAGATCCTTCACCTTGCTTGGATCAAATCGTTTTTCCAGACTTTGGAGTGCATGCAGATCTGCCTATGGGAGACCAATATGTGGTTGAAATCACACCTGAAGAAGCAGGTGAGTATGGTTTCTCTTGTGGCATGAATATGATGCACGGTAAGATGATTGTAGAATAGGAGAATATTATGACTGAAATTGTAAAAGCAAGCCTTGAAAATGGTGTTCAAAAAATCCGTATCACGGCAGACAAAGGCTACCATCCAGCCCACATTCAACTGCAAAAAGGGATTCCTGCTGAGATTACCTTTCATCGTGTGACACCATCAAACTGTTATAAAGAAGTTCTCTTCGAAGAAGAAGGGATCCTAGAACCAATCGGCGTAGATGAGGAGAAAGTCATTCGCTTTACTCCTCAAGAATTGGGTGAGCATGAATTTTCATGTGGCATGAAGATGCAAAAGGGGAGTTATACCGTAGTTGAGAAGACTCGAAAATCTCTATCACTTTTACAACGTTTTTGGATTACTAGTGTCTTTACTGTGCCTCTTGTGATTCTTATGATTGGGATGTCTACAGGAGGAATTAGTCACCAAGTCATGCGTTGGGGCACCTTTTTAGCCACAACCCCCATTATGCTGGTAGCTGGAGTTCCATATATCAGAAGCGCCTGGGCTAGTTTTAAAAAGCACAATTCCAACATGGATACCTTGGTTGCTCTGGGAACCCTAGTGGCCTATTTCTATAGCTTAGTTGCCCTCTTCACTGGTCTGCCCGTTTACTTTGAAAGTGCTGCATTTATCCTCTTCTTCATTCTTTTGGGAGCAGTTTTTGAGGAAAAAATGCGAAAAAATACTTCGCAGGCAGTCGAAAAATTATTAGACCTACAAGCAAAAACAGCAGAGGTTTTGCGTGATGATGTTTATGTTCAAATACCTCTAGAACAAGTCAAAGTTGGGGATCTCATTCGCGTTCGACCAGGTGAAAAAATTGCCGTTGATGGGACTGTAATAGAAGGAGAAACTAGTATTGATGAATCAATGGTGACTGGGGAAAGTATTCCAGTAGATAAGTCTGCCGGTGATACTGTCATTGGTTCAACCATCAATAATAGTGGTACGATCATCTTTAGAGCTGAAAAAGTTGGTTCTGAGACTATGTTGGCTCAGATTGTAGACTTTGTGAAGAAAGCTCAAACCAGTCGTGCTCCTATTCAAGATTTGACAGACAAGATTTCTGGAATTTTCGTACCAGCAGTTGTCATTTTAGGACTCCTTACTTTTTGGATCTGGTTTGTTTTTCTTGATGAAAGTTTTGTAACGTCGCTTCTCTATGGTGTTGCAGTCTTGATTATCGCCTGTCCTTGTGCACTAGGACTCGCGACACCGACAGCACTCATGGTTGGAACAGGACGAAGTGCCAAGATGGGGATTCTTCTCAAAAATGGTACAGTTCTACAGGAAATCCAAAAAGTTCAAACGGTTGTTTTTGATAAGACAGGAACCTTGACCGAAGGGAAGCCAGTAGTGACAGATGTTATCGGAGATGAAGGAGAAGTGCTAAGTTTGGCTGCTTCACTGGAAGATGTATCTCAACACCCGCTAGCTCAAGCTATTGTTAATCGTGCATCTGAACTAGGAATTAGCCTTTACCCAGTGGAAAACTTCCAAGCCTTGCATGGAAAAGGTGTGACTGGGATTATTAATGGTAAGCAAGTCTCGCTGGGGAATGCTAAGCTCTTAGCTGACCTTGCTATTCCACATGATTATCAAGAACGATTTGATTTGCTTGAGAAAGAAGCAAAAACAGTTGTCTTCCTATCCGTGGATGGTCAGTTAAAAGGCTTAATTGCCTTGCAGGATGTCCCTAAGGAAAATGCCAAAGAAGCTATTGCTAAATTGAAAAAACGTGGTCTTAGAACGGTCATGCTTACTGGAGATAATGCTGGAGTAGCCCATGCGATTGCAGAGCAAATTGGTATCGAAGAAGTAATCGCAAATGTCTTGCCAGAGGAAAAGGCACATGAAATTCACAAGCTTCAAAAGAATGGGAAATTGGCCTTTGTTGGAGATGGTATCAATGATGCGCCGGCCCTCAGTGTAGCGGATGTCGGAATTGCCATGGGCTCTGGGACAGATATTGCCATTGAATCAGCAGATCTTGTCCTTACAACCAACAATTTACTAGGATTGGCACGTGCTTTTGATATGAGTAAGAAGACCTTTAATCGTATTCTACTCAATCTTTTCTGGGCTTCTATCTATAACCTCATTGGTATTCCGATTGCAGCAGGAGTCTTTTCAGGAATTGGTCTCGTTCTCAATCCAGAACTGGCTGGTCTAGCCATGGCCTTTAGTTCTGTATCTGTTTTGATCAGTTCACTCATGCTAAATGTTACTAAGATAGACTAAAAGCGGGCTTGCCCGCTTTTTATTATAAAACAGTTCTAAAAAACGCTTTCGAACTGTACTGTAATAGAGAATAAAAACTTCTGAGCACATTCTTAGGAGACCCAAAACAAATGTGGTAAAGTAGTAGAGTAAAAATTTGCTGAAACGTTTCCAATTAGTATATGAAAACGGATTTATCAAGTTTTAAAAATATTTGAAGGAGAGTTATCATTATGACTCAAGGGAAAATTACTGCATCTGCAGCAATGCTCAACGTATTGAAAACATGGGGCGTAGACACAATCTACGGTATCCCATCAGGAACACTCAGCTCATTGATGGACGCTTTGGCTGAAGACAAAGATATCCGCTTCTTGCAAGTTCGCCACGAAGAAACAGGTGCTCTTGCAGCGGTCATGCAAGCTAAATTCGGCGGCTCAATCGGAGTTGCAGTTGGTTCAGGTGGTCCAGGTGCGACTCACTTGATTAACGGTGTTTACGATGCAGCTATGGATAACACTCCATTCCTTGCTATCCTTGGATCACGTCCAGTTAACGAACTCAACATGGATGCCTTCCAAGAATTGAACCAAAACCCAATGTACCACGGAGTAGCTGTCTACAACAAACGTGTCGCTTACGCTGAGCAATTGCCAAAAGTAATTGACGAAGCTTGCCGTGCTGCAGTTTCTAAAAAAGGTCCAGCTGTTGTTGAAATTCCAGTAAACTTTGGCTTCCAAGAAATCGACGAAAACTCATACTACGGTTCAGGTTCATACGAACGTTCATTCATCGCTCCTGCTTTGAACGAAGTTGAAGTCGACAAAGCTGTTGAAATCTTGAACAATGCTGAACGCCCAGTTATCTACGCTGGTTACGGTGGTGTTAAAGCAGGTGAAGTGATTACTGAATTGTCACGTAAAATCAAAGCACCAATCATCACAACTGGTAAAAACTTTGAAGCCTTTGAATGGAACTATGAAGGTTTGACAGGTTCTGCTTACCGTGTTGGTTGGAAACCAGCCAACGAAGTGGTCTTCGAAGCAGACACAGTTCTTTTCCTTGGTTCAAACTTCCCATTTGCTGAAGTTTACGAAGCCTTCAAGAACACTGAAAAATTCATCCAAGTCGATATCGACCCTTACAAACTTGGTAAACGTCATGCCCTTGATGCTTCTATCCTTGGTGATGCAGGTCAAGCAGCGAAAGCAATCCTTGACAAAGTAAACCCAGTAGAATCTACTCCATGGTGGCGTGCAAACGTGAAGAACAACCAAAACTGGCGTGATTACATGAACAAACTCGAAGGTAAAACTGAGGGTGAATTGCAATTGTACCAAGTTTACAATGCAATCAACAAACATGCTGATCAAGACGCTATCTACTCAATCGACGTAGGTGACACTACTCAAACATCTACTCGTCACCTTCACATGACACCTAAGAACATGTGGCGTACATCTCCACTCTTTGCGACAATGGGTATTGCCCTTCCTGGTGGTATCGCTGCTAAGAAAGACAATCCAGATCGCCAAGTATGGAACATCATGGGTGACGGTGCATTCAACATGTGCTACCCAGACGTTATCACAAACGTTCAATACGACCTTCCAGTTATCAACGTTGTCTTCTCAAATGGTAAATATGCCTTCATCAAGGACAAATACGAAGACACAAACAAACACTTGTTTGGTTGTGACTTCCCTAATGCTGACTATGCGAAAATCGCTGAAGCGCAAGGTGCTGTAGGATTTACAGTTGACCGTATCGAAGATATCGACGCAGTTGTTGCTGAAGCTGTTAAATTGAACAAAGAAGGTAAAACTGTTGTGATCGATGCTCGGATCTCTCAACATCGTCCACTTCCAGTAGAAGTACTTGAATTGGATCCAAAACAACACTCAGAAGAAGCAATCAAAGCCTTCAAGGAAAAATACGAAGCAGAAGAACTCGTACCATTCCGCCTCTTCTTGGAAGAAGAAGGATTGCAATCACGCGCAATCAAATAATTTCTCTCATCGAAAATCAAAAGTAAACATTGAAGATTTTATTCTTTGATTTTCATAGAGCGGAACTTGAAAAGATCGGAGTAATCCGGTCTTTTTCTGGAGGATAGTAAATGAATTTAAATCAATTAGATATCATCGTTTCAGATGTTTTTCAAGTCTGTGCTGAATTGGAGCGTATTTTGGATAAAAAAGCCGATTATGTTGATGACAGTTTTGCTCAGTTCACGATTGGCAGTCATTGTCTTATGTTGTCCCAAAATCATTTGATTCCTTTGGAAAACTTTCAGTCAGGCATCATTCTCCACATCGAGGTTGAGGATGTAGAGCAGGACTACCAACGGTTGAAAGATCTTGGTGTCGAGATTTTAAACGGCCCAGCTGTAACTGATTGGGGAACGGAATCGCTACTAGTTAAAGGCCCTGCTGGCCTAGTGATTGATTTTTATCGTATGAAATAGGGCGCGTAGTCATTTGACGTTAACCTTGGCTATTCTTAAAACAGAATTTGAGAATGTGAACTATTGAAAAGATCGGAGCAATCCGGTCTTTTTATAACGGCTTTTAGCACATAAATAATTGACAGCGCTTTCTTTTTGTGATATAATGAAGACGAATATAGGTGGATTGAGTGCTTTAAATAAATTGGGAAGGAGGAAATAATGCGTTTTAAAAGCATTCATCTTATTAGAGCCTTAAAAGGAGGTTTCCTATGAAAAAACTAAAGAAAGTTTTAATTATTAGTGCTTTGGCACTTACTGCGACAACTGCAACAATCGCTTATGCCTATCGATATGATGTGGAAGGTGGTACGTGGGAATATGGTTATACTTATGGAATAAATGCTTATTCAGACTATTATCATTCTGATAATAACCATGGTTCTAAAGTTATAAATAGAAATAATGGTAATTCTGCAGTGGATAATGCTGACCCAGGTGTTTGGTCTAGAGCGTGGATTTGGGATGTTTGGGATCCAGCTACTTTCCGCTATAACCCTACCGGTTGGTATTGATTAGTGAGTAGGGAGGGGAGTTGACTTCCCCTCTTTTTTCGTATAAAAGGAGTCATCTATGTATGGTTTATTAAAAAAAATATTAGCATGTTCTTCCTTTATCTTGATAACCCTTGTCGGTCTTCTCTTTGTTTACCACTATAAGAGTGAATTGTTGGGAGGTTATAGTCAGAAAGTTGATGTTGTGAGTTCGACTAGTTCCATTGCTACGGATTTACAGAAAATTGCAGAAGATACTGGAACTGTTCTGGCGAGGAGAATAGTAGATGTTAAAGAAAATGAGAGAGGTGAGGTGGAAAACACTTACATTCCTATTGGAGGAGAACTACCAAAAGATTTACCCTTACAAGAAAACCAAGGACTTATTCAAAATGCTTCATATAATACTCTTTATATTATTGTCAAAGGAAATCTAAGCGCTCAAGATTTGGCAGGCAGATTGATTGAAAAGGGACATCAAGCGAATGCTGTGGAAGCAAATTCTGGACTCACCCTCTTAAAATTTCTCTTAGTCTATCCACAAGCTATTATGATAGCCTTTGTTTTTCTAATTTCTTTTCTTACACTCCTGGTTGCGGACTATATTGTTAATATTCGATCAGTCAGTATCAAGAGAATATCAGGATTAGGTAAGTATCAGATTGCCCTTAGGGGAATTTGGAAAGAGAGTCTTTTTTTAGTAGGGAGTGCTAGCATTGTATTTGTACTAGCTATTCTTATACTTATTTTACAAAGAAATGCTACATTACTTGCTATAGAATTGATTGGATTTCCCTTACTAGCTTGGTTAGTCATTCTACTTTTTCTAAACTTTTTTGCCTCCAATCTGTTTTATCATATCTTACAGAGACAACCGATGAACCTATCCCTTAAGGGGAAAGCTCCCTTGCATTTGATTTTTGTTTTGGTTATTGTAACACAGATTTTTTCACTCCTAACGGTTATGTACAGCATTTATGGGGTGGTGGATATGACTAGACAAGTGAGAACCTTGGAAGAAGGGAAGCAAGCGTGGACACAATATCCTAGCTATTTTGCGACTCATGGTCTTGATACAGGAGAGGAGAAAGTTGATAAAGAAAGAGTACAGGCATTTTACGGTGACTTAGTCTCAAAAACTGAGCCACTATACATTGGAACTACTTTAGATTATATTGCTATGTCTAGTAATTCTCAGAAAAACTCTGATTATCCAACTTCTGAAAATATTTCAAATCAACTAAAAGTTAATCGAAAGTTCATTAAGCAAAGTGGTCTTCAACTAAACACAGAAGGACAAGCTTTCTTTGAACAAATGGGAGACTTTGATCGTTTGATTTTAATTCCAAAGAGTAAGGAAAATAAGATTGAGGATTTGAAAAAGGTTTGGTCTCGGTTTGTTCAAAAGGGATTTGCACCCGATAATGCACCAATTAGGAAAAATCATCCAGATGAAAGAGTGGAAGTTGCGACTTATGAGGGAGGAGAAAACCTCTTTATCTATCCGATTTTTACTTCTGTACATTACTTAGTTAATCGAGATAGTTTTGTTCACGATCCGATTATTATCGTGTATGGATCTGCTTATGAAAGACAAGAAGTTGCAGGATTTGATATATCAAACTATGTTTTTGACCATCCTGAGCAAGTCAGGGAAATTATAAAACAGTATAAAATGACAGCACATATCGGAAGCTTTACTAATGGTCTTTATTCTTTTGAATCAAAAATCCAACAGGTGACAGTGGAAAGATTGTTACTCTTGATTGCGTCGTGCATTAGTCTAGCTACTTCCATCTTGTTGATGATTTTGTTAAATACACTTTATTTTTATCAAGGGCGTAAGACTTATTTTATTGAACGTTTAGCAGGAAAATCTCTTATTGTGATTCATCATTTTTACTTGCTTACCTTGATGTGTGGTTACTTTTTATTAGCAGGTTTGGCTACTTTCTTACATCTCCCAATCTTGGTTACGTTATTTCCTATTTTTATGACTGTTGGTTTTCTTGCACTCTTTTTCTTTCAATTAAGACAACACCAAACAAGTAGTATCTTGTATCTGAAAGGAGGGTAATATGATTGAGTTAAGAGATATTCAAAAGACATTTGATGGACATGTTGTTCTTCGTGATTATTCTTATCAGTTTTGTGAAGGGAAATCTTATGCCTTGATAGGAGAATCAGGTGCTGGTAAGACAACTTTGTTAAATATCATTGGAAAGCTAGAAACAGCTCAAAATGGTACAGTAGAAATAAATGGCATTGACCTTAGAAAGATAAAGGAAAAAACTTATTTTAAAGATTTTGTTAGCTATCTTTTTCAAAATTATGGATTAATTGAAAACAGGAGTATTAAAGATAATTTGGAGTTGGCTTTTATTGGCAAGAAACTTTCCAGAAAAGATAAAGAGGAACAAATGTGTGAAGCATTAAAAAAGGTTCATCTCCAGCTTGATTTGAATCGGAAAATTTATTCTCTATCTGGTGGGGAAGCCCAACGTGTTGCCATAGCTAAAGTCATGCTAAAGGATTCTCCAATTGTACTTGCGGATGAACCTACGGCTTCGTTGGATGAAAAAAATAGCCGAGAGATTATTGATTTGATTCTTGGGTTACAAAATGAAAAACGTATTATTATCATTGCGACTCATGATAAAAGCGTTTATGAGCGTTTAGATGAAGTGATAGTGGTAAGAAAGGAGCAGAAATGAAAAATCGATTTAGTTTGACGCTTATCTTTTTTCAGGTAATGATAGCGGGCTCCTCTCTTTTTGTTATCCTAACTCAGTTTGGTTTACTTCGTCAACCTGTAAAAATCATCATACAGATGATCTGTCTTTTTAGTTTTTTATCTGTATGTATTACTATCTACAATTATGTTCGTGAAGAAAAGGATTAAAAGATACTGTTTTTATGAATGACTGTATGATAGTTTTAATGTTCAACCTGATTGGGGAACGGAATCGCTACTAGTTAAAGGCCCTGCTGGTTTAGTGATTGATTTTTATCGTATGAAATAGGGCGCGTAGTCATTTGACGTTAACCTTAGCTATTTTTAAAACAGAAATTGAGAATGTGAATTATTAAAAGATCGGAGCAATCCGGTCTTTTTCTGTTTCCTCTTTCTTATCACAAGATTGTGATAGTTTACATCTTCATAACAAAAGCTACAAAGTCTTGATTGTTTTGAAAAAAGATTATAAAATATGATTCATAAAAATGAAAGAGGTTTTGAAAATGTCTGAAAAACAAATGAAAATTTTGGGTTGGGTAGCGACCTTCATGTCCGTTATGATGTATGTCTCTTACTTCCCACAAATCATGAACAACTTGGCTGGTCAAAAAGGCAACTTCATCCAACCCTTAGTCGCAGCCATCAACTGTAGTCTATGGGTTTATTACGGTCTTTTCAAGAAAGAAAGAGATATTCCCCTTGCGGCTGCTAATGCGCCAGGTATCGTTTTTGGCCTAGTAACAGCTATCACAGCTTTGATTTAAAAGAAGACTGGTTTCAGTCTTTTTTTCGTATATAAAAGTAAGTTTAGTGCTATCATTATCCAGAGAGTTCAAAACTTTTTGCCTCCTTTTTAGTATAATAGAAGTAATAAATCAATCGAGGTAAAGTGATGACAGAAATACTACAATTTCCAGAAGGATTTCTCTGGGGTGGTGCAACGGCGGCTAATCAATGTGAGGGTACTTATAATCAGGACGGTCGTGGTCTTGCTAATGTTGATGTGGTACCGATTGGTCCAGACCGTGAGGCCATTATTACAGGTCAGAAAAAGATGTTTTCGTTTGAGGAGGGCTATTTTTACCCAGCAAAGGAAGCCATTGATATGTACCATCATTACAAGGAAGATATTGCGCTTTTTGCAGAAATGGGATTTAAAACCTATCGACTTTCCATTGCTTGGACTCGGATTTTTCCTCAAGGTGACGAAGCAGAGCCAAATGAAGCTGGTCTAGCTTTTTATGAGGATTTATTTAAGGAATGTCACAAGTATGGAATTGAACCACTGGTGACCATCACGCATTTCGACTGCCCCATACACTTAATCAGGGAGTACGGTGGTTGGCGCAACCGTCGCATGTTGAACTTTTACGCAAATCTCTGTCGCACCCTCTTTACCCGTTACAAGGGCTTGGTCAAGTACTGGCTCACCTTCAACGAAATCAATATGATTCTGCATGCCCCCTTTTTAGGAGCAGGGATTTGTTTTGAAGAGGGGGAAAATCAAGAGCAAGTCAAATACCAAGCAGCCCACCATGAGTTAGTAGCCTCGGCTATGGCGACTAAAATTGCCCACGAAATTGATCCAGAAAACAAGGTGGGATGTATGTTGGCAGCAGGGCAATACTATCCTAACACTGCCCATCCGAGAGACTACTGGGCAGCCATGGAAGAAGACCGTAAGAGTTACTTTTTCATTGATGTTCAAGCGCGTGGGGAATACCCAAACTATGCCAAGAAGCAGTGGGAGCGTGAGGGGATAGAAATTGAAATGACGACAGAAGATTTAGACTTGTTGAAGAATCACACTGTTGACTTTGTTTCCTTCTCTTACTATGCGAGCCGAGTGGCTTCAGGCAATCCAAAAGTGAGGGATCTGACAGCTGGAAATGTCTTTGCCTCTATCAAAAATCCCTATCTGAAATACTCAGAATGGGGATGGCAGATAGACCCACTGGGACTTCGTATCACCCTCAATGCTATCTGGGATCGTTATCAAAAACCCATGTTCATCGTAGAAAATGGACTCGGTGCTATGGACACGCCGGATGAAAATGGCTATGTAGCAGATGACTATCGGATTGCTTATCTAGAGGCCCACATCAAGGCTATGCGAGATGCTATTTACCAAGATGGCGTTGAATTGCTTGGTTATACGACTTGGGGTTGTATAGATCTGGTTTCAGCTGGAACAGGCGAAATGAACAAGCGCTATGGCTTTATCTATGTGGATCGTGATAATGCAGGTCAAGGAAGTCTCAAACGGAGCAAGAAGAAATCCTTCTACTGGTACAAGAATGTCATTGCCAGCAATGGTGCAAGTATTAAGTAGAGCACATTTGTTCACTATTTTTATAAAATCTTCTCCCTACTTTATAAGATGTGAAAAAGAGTTCAATTAGATCTAGCTTTTTGCTATAATGAAGTGAGAAAAACAGACAGGAGAATAAGATGTCAGAACCATTATTTTTACAATCAGTTATGCAAGAAAAAATCTGGGGTGGAACCAAGCTACGTGATGAGTTTGGCTACGATATCCCAAGTGAAAAAATCGGAGAATACTGGGCTATTTCAGCCCACCCAAATGGTGTTTCAAAGGTAGCTAATGGTCGCTACGAGGGAACAGACCTAGCTACCTTGTATGCAGAGCACCGTGAATTATTTGGTAACCGTCCAGAACCTGTGTTTCCACTATTGACCAAGATTCTCGATGCCAATGACTGGCTCAGCGTCCAAGTTCACCCAGACGATACCTATGGATTAGAACATGAAGGCGAGCTCGGAAAAACAGAGTGCTGGTACATCATCGCAGCAGACGAAGGTTCAGAGATTATCTATGGCCATAATGCCAAATCAAAAGAAGAACTCCGCCAGCAAATCGAGGACAAAAACTGGGATGCGCTGTTGACAAAAGTGCCAGTTAAAGCAGGAGATTTCTTCTATGTACCAAGTGGTACCATGCACGCTATCGGTGCAGGTATCTTGATTCTTGAAACCCAGCAGTCTAGTGACACTACCTACCGTGTCTATGACTTTGACCGCAAGGATGACAAGGGCAACTTGCGTGAACTTCACCTTGAAAAATCCATTGATGTTTTGAACATTGGCGAGCCTGCAAATAGCCGTCCTGTGACTGTCAAAGCTGATGACCTGCGTTCTACACTCCTCATTTCCAGCGAGTTCTTCGCAGTTTACAAGTGGGAAATCACTGGCAAAGTTGACTTTGAAAAGACGGCTGACTACAGCTTATTTAGTGTCTTAGCTGGTCAAGGCCAACTAACTGTTGACGGGGAAAATTATCCAATCCAAAAAGGTAGCCACTTTATCCTACCAAGTGATGTTGAAGCTTGGACCTTGGAAGGGCAAGGTTTGGAATTGATTGTTAGCCATCCATAAAAAAGAAAGGGCCTGAGTTTACTACTCAAGTCCTTTTTGATTACATAAATTGGGCGATAAAAACCACAATGATGATAATAGGAATGATGAAACGAAGAAGGAAGAGCCAGACTTGGAAAAGTCCTTGTTTCCATGCTCTTTCATCAAGATGGAGTTCCTCCTTAGCAAGAGTCTTCTTAAAGATGTAGCCTGTAAAGAGAGAAAGGCAGAGGGCTCCAAATGGCATGAGGAGATTGGAAACCAAGAAGTCCATAGCGTCAAAGAAGGTCTTCCCAAAGATGTGAACATCCGCCATAATACCGTAAGAAAGGGCTGAAGGAATTCCAAAGATAAAGGTCAAGATTCCTAAAATAGCGCTCCATTTGCCACGCTTGCGGTTGTCCTGGTTGGTGATATTGCCCACATTGATTTCCAGCATCACGACAGAAGAAGTGACTGTCGCAAAGAGGAAGAGCAAGAGGAAGAGGATGTAGAAAATGGTTCCAAAGGGCATCTTGTCAAAGAGTTGAGGCAAGACGATAAAGAGGAGACTTGGTCCCCCTTCGGATTGGATGTTGAAGGCTGACATGGCTGGGAAAATAGCCAGTCCTGCCATGATGGACACAGAAATATTCATAGCTACGATGGAAATCCCTGATTGGACCAGATTAGTTTTTTTGTCCAAGTAGGACGCATAGGTCAGCATGGCTGTCACCCCTAGTGAGAGGGCAAAGAAAGATTGACCCAGAGCATAGAGGAGACCAGCGCTAGTTAGTTTTGAAAAGTCTGGTTTGAGAAAGTAGAGAACCCCTTCCATGGCATTTGGCAAGCTGAGAGAGCGCCCAATGATCACGACAAAGATGATAAAGAGCAGAGGCATCATGACTTTCGAAGCTCTTTCAATCCCTTTTTGAACCCCACGTGATACAATAAAGATATTCAACAAGATAAAGGCTGCTTGAGCCCCTAGGGCAATGGCTGGATTTGAAATGATTGAAGTAAATAACTGAGCATAATCACCCGTTCCACCAAGTTGGAACAATTTCCCAAACTCAATACCTAGATAGACTAGAATCCATCCTCCAATAACACTGTAAAAGGAGAGAAGGATAAAGAGGGCAAAGGCACCAATCCAACCGATAAAGTTGTACTTGTTATTGTTGCCCAGTTTTCCAAAGGTTTTGATAGCGGAAACGCCAGCACTACGACCTAGGGCAAATTCAGCCAGTAAGAGAGGGAAACCGATTAATATAGTGGAAATGAGAAAGACTAGTAAAAAGCCTCCTCCGCCATTAGCAGCAGTCATGTAGGGAAATTTCCAAACGGCTCCAAGTCCGATGGCTGAGCCAGCAGATGCTAGAATAAAGCCTAGTTTCGAGCCCCATTGCGATTTTTCTGACATAGTTGAAACTCCAATCTCCTTTTTTAAAATAAGAAAAGGCTACTTGAGTTGTCAAATAGCCCTCTCTCAATGGCTCTTTATGAGCCTTCTGTTTGATTGATAGACTTGACTATCCTATCATGTTTTCTAAGGTCTGTCAAGAAAACCATTTTCAAGTTTTCATACCTTTCTCAAAAAGTTAAAAATTTTTCGTAAAAACACTTGACTCTGACCTAGGGGGAGGGGTTATACTATTTCTTGTAAGGAGGAAATCATGTACCATATAAAAGAAGCTGCGCAGCTTTCAGGTGTCTCTGTCAAGACCCTTCACCACTATGACAAGATAGGACTCTTGGTCCCCTTAAAGTCGGAAAACGGCTATCGAACCTATAGTCAGGAGGATTTGGAACGACTTCAGGTCATTCTGTACTACAAATATCTAGGCTTTTCTTTAGAAAAAATAGCAGAGCTGTTAAAGGAAGAAAGGAAAGATTTGTTGCCCCATTTGACTAGGCAGTTGGATTATCTAACTCGAGAAAGGCAACATCTGGATACCTTGATTTCCACCTTGCAAAAAACTATTCAAGAACAAAAAGGAGAAAGAAAAATGACGATTGAGGAAAAATTCACTGGATTTAGCTATCAAGACAATCAAAAATACCACCAAGAGGCGGTAGAGAAGTATGGACAGGAAGTCATGGGCCAAGCGCTTGAACGCCAAAAAGGTCGCGAAGAAGAGGCCACAGCCGCCTTCAACCAAGTTTTTCAAGCCTTGGCACAAAACCTTCAAGCTGGTCTGCCTGCAACAGCAGCCGAAAACCAAGAGCAAGCAGCCAAACTCTTGCAAGCTATTCGCACTTATGGATTTGACTGCTCTATTGAGGTATTCGGTCATATCGGTAAAGGTTACGTCTACAACCCAGAGTTTAAGGAAAACATTGACAAATTTGGACCTGGTACAGCTCAATACACAGCAGATGCCATTGCAGCTTACGTTCGGACAAATGCAGAATAAATAGGCTAGGAATTTCCTAGCCTATTTTTTATTTCAAGTCATAAAGCCAGTCGTCACCGTCTTTATAGTAGAAGAACTCACTGAGATCATCTTCCAAAAAAACACGAAGCATATCAGACATATCATCAGTAGCAAGTTTTAGATGAGAAAGATTGCCAAAATCTTCCCACCATACCTTTCCTTCGTCTGAAGATTGGAGCTCACCAGTAAAGTGTTCGGTCTTGTAAAATAGAACGATGTAACGGTAATCCTCGTCGTCATACCAGTCTTTAATACCGCAGAGTTGGAGTTTGGAAATAGTTAGTCCAGTTTCTTCTTTCACTTCACGAATGACAGCTTCGACAAAGGATTCGCCACGTTCAACATGACCACCAGGAAAAGTAATACCAGGCCAGTCAGGACTAACTCTGTCTTGGACCAGAACCTTGTCTCCGTTTTTAATCATGCACATGTTGACAAATTCAACTGATTCTCTTCTATTCATTTTTCACAACCTTTGATCTTTAATCATAATGCAAACTTCCTGCCACCCAACCGGTACAGAGGGCAGAAGTGATGTTAAAGCCACCCGTGTGGGCATTGATATCCAGGACCTCGCCAGCAAAGTGGAGACCAGGAACGAGCTTACTTTCAAGGGTCTTAGGGTTGATTTCCTTAAGACGGACGCCTCCTTTGGTGACAAAGGACTTAGCCAATGACATTTTACCAGTGACAGGAATTTTGAGAGCCTTGATAGACTGGAGTAGTTGCTCGCGTTCTTTTTCAGTTAGCTGTTTGACTTTGTCAGGATAGCCTTGCACGAAAAATTCAGCTAGGCGTTCTGGTAACAAGGTTTTCAAAGCATTTTTCAAGGATTTTTCCCGATTATCTTCTAGAAATGCAGCCAAGTCCTTCTCAGAAAGTTGAGGTAAAACATCGAGTGAGAGAACCTCTCCGCCCTTGACAAAGCTAGACATACGTAGGGCAGCAGGGCCTGACAGACCAAAATGGGTAAAGAGTAAATCATGAGTGATGACATGCTTGCCATAGCTTAAGGTCACATCATCCAGTGAAATTCCCTGCAAGTCCTTATGTGGAAAATCTGTCAATAAAGGACTTTCAGCGGCTTCAAGCTCTGTAATGGTGTGCTTAAAATGACGGGCAATCTCGTGACCAAAACCAGTCGAACCAGTCGAAGGATAAGATTTGCCACCAGTTGTGACAATGAGTTTACCACAAGTGAAGGTTTGGTCTGCGGACTTAAGGACAAACTGGTCGTCTATCTTTTTAACTGAAACAATTTCAGTTTGAGTGAGAACTTGTCCTCCTAGCTCAGCGATTTTCTTATCCAAGGCTTCGATAATGGTCCGAGATTTGTCGCTAGCAGGAAAGACGCGACCGTGGTCTTCAACCTTAAGTTTAACACCGTTTTCCGTGAAAAAGTTGATGATATCATGGTTGTCAAACTGGGAAAAGACACTGTATAGAAAGCGTCCATTTCCAGGGATGCCAGCTAGTAGGTCATCTAGAGTTCCGTTGTTAGTTACATTGCAACGACCACCGCCTGTTCCAGCTAATTTTTTCCCAAGTTTGCGATTTTTTTCGATGAGAAGAGTTTTCTGACCATAAAAGCTACTGGAAATCGTAGCCATCATGCCAGCAGGTCCCCCACCAATGACAATAGTATCAAAATGTTTCATAGCTCTATTGTACCATAAAAAATAAGAGATGCTTGGCATCTCTTGTTGCTCATAATCTTAGTTAATTTCATATCCCATCAACAAACCGCCATCTTCTGCATAAAAACTGCAGAGACCAGATGTTGGAAGAATCTTAATTTCAGCTTGTGGGAATGTTTCCAGCAAGCGTTCTGACAATTGCTGACAGAATTTATCATTGCTGCGATGAGCCATGACGATACGGCCACCAGCGTAGCCAGCCTTGATGAGTTCTTCATAGGCTGCTTGAAGAGATTTTTTTGCTCCACGCGCTTTTTGGAGCAGTTCTAGGGTTCCAGTTTCACTTGCTTCCCCAACCATACGGATGTTGAGAAGGCCAACGACAGTACCGATAAGCTTACTCAAACGACCATTTTTGACCAAGTTATCGACTTTAGCAAGGACAAAAAGCAACTTCGTTTTTTCTTGGTAGGCTGTAATAGCTTCAACAATTTCCTCATAAGAAAGTCCTTGATCAATCAAACTATTGATTTTCTCGACAATCAAGTCAACCTCACCACCTGCAGACAATGTATCAATCACATGAATCTGAGTGTCAGGATGTTCTTCAAGGTAGATATTTTTAGCGAGCTGTGCACTATTATGGCTACCCGAAAGAGTACCAGTGATAGTAACGACAAAGATATGCTTAGCACCTTCAAATGCACGCAAGTAATCATCAGGGCTAGGACAAGCTGATTTTGAAGCCTCAGAAGTCGCATACATGGTTTCCATCATGTGGTCAATGTCAAGATTGGCATCATCGATAAAGACCTGATCAGCTACTTGAATGGTTAAAGGAACACTAACAAATTCCGTATCAATAGCAGGAGTTGCTAGTTGACGATAATCACAACCAGAGTCAGCTACAATCTTCCAAGTCATAGAAATTCTCCATCTTTGTCACTTATACATTGACAAAGGTTCTGTCTTTTTTTACAATTATATCATGAAAGCCCTTGAAACAAAAGTACCACCTCTCTGTTGTCACAAGTAGAAAGAAATTGTTATGTCTGAACGTAAAATATCTGAAAAATCTCTTGAAAATCTCAGAAAATCAAATCAAGAATCCAATTTTTTAACCAGAGAAGCAATCGAGACGGCTCTTTTGCAACTTCTAGAGAAAAAGGACTTGGCCAAGATCAGCATTTCGGAGCTGGTCAAACGGGCTGGCGTCTCTCGTGCCGCCTTCTATCGTAACTATGACTCCAAAGAAGAGATTTTGGAAAGCGTCTTTAAACGCAGTGTTCATAATATCATGGAACAGCTCAGCCACTACGATGTTAAAACCGACCTCTATTTGGTCTGGGTTCACCTTTTCCGCGCAGCAAAGAAAGAAGCTAAGGTTATCCAATTTGCCCTGGACTACCACTTGGAAAAGATTTTCGTCCAAGCCATGCAGGAATTTCTGGAAAAATACCACGGGAAATCAAAAGGTGTTAGCAGCTACCTCCATTCCTTTTGGAGCTCTGCCATCGTATCAGTTCTGCTCAAATGGATCAAGGATGGCATGAAGGTTCCGGCTGAAAAGATTGCAGATTTACGCTTGCCATTTTTCAAAAAATAGGGGATAAGGAGAAGACTTATGACAGAAAAAAGACTGGCTTGGGATGAGTACTTTGCAGCCCAGGCTTTACTGATTGCCAATCGTTCGACCTGCAAACGTGCCAAGGTGGGAGCTGTCCTCGTTAAGGACAATAAAGTCATTTCAACAGGCTACAATGGTTCTGTATCGGGAACGGAGCACTGTATCGACCACGAATGTCTGGTCATTGAAGGACACTGTGTCCGAACCCTTCACGCCGAGGTCAATGCTATCTTGCAAGGAGCCGAACGAGGGGTTCCCAGAGGATTTACAGCCTATGTGACCCATTTCCCTTGTCTGAACTGCACCAAACAACTGCTTCAGGTTGGTTGCAAGCGCGTGGTTTATATCAACCAGTACCGAATGGATGACTATGCCCAGTACCTTTATCAAGAAAAAGGCACCGAGTTGACCCATTTACCATTAGAGACTGTTCAGACAGCTCTTCAAGAGGCAGATTTGATTTAAAAATTAATTAAAATAAATGGTTTAGACAGCTTTTTAAACCGTTTTTTGATATAATAAGAAGAATAAATTGAAAGAAGGAACTCAGAAAATGGGAAAAATTGAAGTCATTAATCATCCACTCATTCAACACAAATTGTCAATCTTGCGTCGTACAGACACTTCTACAAAAGCTTTTCGTGAACTAGTAGACGAGATTGCAATGTTGATGGGATATGAAGTACTTCGTGATCTTCCACTTGAAGACGTGGAAATCGAAACACCTATCACAAAGACCGTTCAAAAACAATTGGCTGGTAAAAAATTGGCGATTGTCCCAATCTTGCGTGCAGGTATCGGGATGGTAGATGGACTATTGAGCTTGGTTCCAGCAGCAAAAGTTGGACACATTGGTATGTACCGTGATGAAGAAACCCTTCAACCAGTTGAATACTTGGTGAAATTACCTGAGGATATTGACCAACGTCAAATCTTTGTCGTTGATCCAATGTTGGCAACAGGTGGCTCAGCAATCTTGGCAGTAGATTCGCTTAAAAAACGTGGCGCTTCAAATATCAAGTTTGTCTGCCTAGTATCTGCTCCAGAAGGAGTGAAAGCCCTTCAAGAAGCACACCCAGATGTAGAAATTTTTACTGCGGCCTTGGATGAACGCTTGAACGAACATGGTTATATCGTTCCAGGTCTTGGAGATGCTGGAGACCGCTTGTTCGGTACCAAATAAGATAGCAAGTAAATACTGAAACTAGAAGTTCGTTTTTGACTTGAAAGGAGGTTGAGTTTTTGTTTCTGTTTAGAGAATAGAGCAAAAATTTGACCTTTTTTGACCAAAAAGATATAATAGTTCTGTATTGAGTCGTAAGACTAAGAAAATTCAACATTAAAAGGAGAAATGAATGATTCCTGTAGTTATTGAACAAACAAGCCGTGGAGAACGTTCCTATGATATTTACTCTCGTCTTTTGAAAGACCGCATCATCATGCTAACAGGTCCCGTTGAAGACAACATGGCCAACTCCGTTATTGCTCAGTTGCTCTTCTTGGATGCCCAAGACAGCACAAAAGATATTTACCTTTATGTCAATACACCTGGGGGCTCTGTTTCAGCTGGTTTGGCAATCGTTGATACCATGAACTTTATCAAAGCGGATGTCCAAACAATCGTTATGGGGATGGCTGCATCCATGGGGACTGTCATTGCATCAAGTGGCGCAAAAGGCAAACGTTTCATGCTTCCAAATGCAGAGTACATGATTCACCAACCAATGGGTGGTACAGGTGGTGGTACCCAACAAACCGATATGGCAATCGCTGCAGAGCACTTGCTTAAAACTCGTAAGACTTTGGAGCAAATCCTTGCAGATAACTCTGGTAAATCAGTCGAGCAAATTCATGCAGATGCAGAACGTGATTACTGGATGAGTGCCCAAGAAACACTTGAATATGGCTTTATTGATGAAATCATGGCCAATAATTCTTTAAGCTAAGCAACCTAGAAAGCAAACTCGACGGAGTTTGCTTTTTTTGGTATAATAGGGGAAGATTTCTTAGAAAGAGGATTCCTCATGTTTGAAAAAACAAATCGATCAGGATTAATCATCTATCTCTACTATAATCGAGATGCAAAAAAACTTCAGGAATACGGTGATATCTGTTACCATTCCAAAAAACATCGTTACTTGCAGCTCTATGTTCCAACTGAGGAGCTAGATGACTTAGTTGAGAGATTAAGTAAGGAAAGATATATCAAGAAAATTAGACGTTGCCATATTCAAGAGCTAGAAACTCCCTTCGTTGGGAATCTCTATCGGACTGAAGAAAACGTTATCATTTAAAAAAGTTAAACAAATACATTGACAATTTTCTGATAATTCGGTATATTCTTAACATACAATTTTTGAAACAACTATAAGGAGATTAAAAATGAAGAAAAAATTTGCCCTATCTTTTGTGGCTCTTGCTAGTGTGGCTCTTCTTGCTGCATGTGGAGAGGTCAAGTCAGGAGCGTCAAACACAACTGGAAATCCAGTAGACGAAAAAACAATTAAAATCGGTTTTAACTTTGAAGAGACAGGTGCTGTGGCAGCTTACGGTACAGCTGAACAAAAAGGTGCCCAACTTGCTGTAGACGAAATCAACGCTGCAGGTGGAATTGATGGAAAACAAATCGAAGTTGTAGACAAAGACAACAAGTCAGAAACTGCTGAAGCAGCTTCTGTTACAACAAACCTTGTTACCCAATCAAAAGTAGCAGCTATTGTAGGACCTGCGACATCTGGTGCAACTGCCGCAGCTGTAGCTAACGCTACTAAAGCTGGAGTGCCATTGATTTCACCAAGTGCTACTCAAGACGGTTTGACTAAAGGTCAAGATTACCTATTTATCGGAACATTCCAAGATAGCTTCCAAGGGAAGATTATCTCTAACTATGTAACAAACAAATTGAATGCTAAGAAGGTTGTTCTTTATACTGACAACGCTAGTGACTATGCTAAAGGTATTGCTAAATCATTCCGCGAATCCTACAAGGGTGAGATTGTAGCAGATGAAACGTTTGTAGCAGGTGATACAGACTTCCAAGCAGCCCTTACAAAAATGAAAGGCAAAGAGTTTGATGCTATCGTAGTTCCAGGTTACTACACAGAAGCAGGTAAAATTGTAAACCAAGCTCGTGGTATGGGAATTGATAAACCAATCGTTGGTGGTGATGGATTTAACGGTGAAGAATTTGTTCAACAAGCAACTGCTGAAAGAGCATCAAACATTTACTTCATCTCTGGATTCTCCACCACAGTTGATGTTTCTGCAAAAGCTAAAGCTTTCCTTGAAGCATACCGTGCTAAATACAACGAAGAGCCTTCAACATTCTCAGCTTTAGCCTATGACTCAGTTTACCTAGTAGCAAATGCTGCAAAAGGTGCTAAAAACTCAGGTGAAATCAAGGACAACCTTGCTAAAACCAAAGATTTTGATGGTGTAACTGGTCAGACAAGCTTTGATGCTGACCACAATACAGTGAAAACTGCTTACATGATGACCATGAACAATGGTAAAGTTGAAGAAGCAGAAGTTGTAAAACCATAACATTAGAATAGTAATTGAAATGGGGAATGAGCCTTTGACTCACTCCCTGTTTCGGTGTTTATGAACTTGTGAAAATAATGAAATTTTCTAAAAAATAACGATAGAAAAGAGTGAATGCTATGCTCCAACAACTTGTGAATGGTTTAATTCTGGGTAGTGTTTATGCACTTTTGGCTCTGGGTTATACCATGGTTTATGGAATTATCAAACTCATCAACTTCGCCCACGGTGATATTTACATGATGGGTGCCTTTATTGGTTACTTTTTGATTAATTCTTTCCAAATGGATTTCTTTTTAGCTTTAATTATTTCAATGGCAGGGACTGCGCTGCTTGGTGTTGTGATTGAGTTTCTTGCCTACCGTCCTTTACGACACTCTACACGTATTGCTGTATTGATTACTGCCATCGGAGTGTCTTTCCTACTGGAATACGGAATGGTTTATCTAGTAGGTGCTAATACTCGTGCCTTCCCTCAAGCAATTGAAACAGTCCGCTTTGACTTGGGACCAATTAGCTTGACAAATGTTCAATTGATGATTTTAGCAGTTTCTGTACTCTTGATGGTTTTATTGCAATTAATCGTCCAAAAAACAAAAATGGGGAAAGCCATGCGTGCGGTATCAGTTGATAGTGACGCAGCTCAATTGATGGGAATTAATGTAAATCGCACAATCAGCTTTACCTTTGCTTTGGGTTCAGCCCTTGCTGGTGCAGCAGGTGTTCTCATTGCCCTTTACTACAACTCTCTTGAACCTTTGATGGGTGTGACTCCAGGTCTAAAATCATTCGTTGCGGCCGTTCTCGGTGGTATCGGGATTATTCCTGGTGCAGCTCTAGGGGGATTTGTGATTGGCTTGTTGGAAACATTTGCTACTGCCTTCGGTATGTCTGATTTCCGTGATGCTATCGTATATGGAATCTTGCTTTTGATTCTGATTGTTCGACCTGCAGGTATCCTTGGTAAGAATGTGAAAGAGAAGGTGTAAACAATGAAGACAAATCTTAAAGTAAATATTCTCTGGTTATTCCTTCTGTTAGCGGGTTATGGATTGATTAGTGTACTGGTTTCTGCTGGTGTTCTTAATCTATTCCATGTCCAAATTTTAGAACAAATTGGGATTAATATCATCCTTGCAGTAGGCTTGAACTTAATCGTTGGTTTTTCAGGACAATTCTCACTTGGTCATGCAGGTTTTATGGCGATTGGGGCTTATGCAGCAGCGATTATTGGTTCAAAATCACCAACCTATGGTGCCTTCTTTGGAGCGATGGTCTTGGGCGCTTTGATTTCTGGTGCAGTCGCTTTGCTCGTTGGGATTCCAACACTCCGTTTGAAGGGTGACTACCTGGCTGTTGCGACACTAGGTGTTTCAGAAATCATTCGTATTTTTATCATTAATGGTGGAAGTTTGACCAACGGTGCTGCTGGTATCTTGGGTATTCCAAACTTTACCAACTGGCAAATGGTTTATCTATTTGTGGTGATCACAACTATTGCCACTCTCAACTTCTTACGTAGTCCAATTGGACGCTCTACTCTATCTGTTCGTGAGGATGAGATTGCTGCAGAGTCTGTTGGGGTAAACACTACAAAGATCAAGATTATTGCTTTTGTCTTTGGAGCCATTACAGCAAGTATTGCTGGTTCACTTCAGGCCGGTTTTATCGGTTCTGTTGTCCCAAAAGATTACACCTTTATTAATTCCATCAACGTGTTGATTATCGTTGTATTTGGTGGACTTGGATCGATTACTGGTACCATCGTTTCAGCGATTGTTTTAGGAATTTTAAATATGCTCCTTCAAGATGTAGCAAGCGTACGTATGATCATCTACGCTTTGGCTCTTGTATTGGTCATGATTTTCAGACCAGGTGGACTTCTTGGGACATGGGAATTGAGTCTATCACGTTTCTTTAAAAAATCGAAGAAGGAGGGACAAAACTAATGGCATTACTTGAAGTTAAACAGTTAACCAAACATTTTGGCGGTCTAACAGCTGTTGGAGATGTCACTCTTGAATTGAACGAGGGAGAATTGGTTGGTCTGATTGGTCCAAACGGGGCTGGTAAAACAACCCTTTTCAATCTCTTGACCGGCGTTTATGAACCAAGCGAAGGTACTGTGACACTAGATGGACATCTCCTAAATGGGAAAACTCCCTATAAGATTGCCTCACTTGGTCTCAGTCGTACCTTCCAAAATATTCGTTTGTTCAAGGACTTGACAGTTTTGGAAAATGTTTTGATTGCATTTAGCAATCATCATAAACAACATGTTCTTGCGAGCTTCCTACGCCTACCAGCTTTTTATAAGAACGAGGAAGAATTAAAAAGCAAAGCTTTGGACTTGCTGAAGATTTTTGATTTGGATGGTGACGCAGATACTCTTGCCAAGAATCTGGCCTATGGCCAACAACGTCGATTAGAAATCGTTCGTGCTCTGGCAACTGAACCTAAAATCCTCTTTTTGGACGAACCTGCAGCTGGTATGAATCCACAAGAAACAGCTGAATTGACAGAATTGATCCGTCGTATCAAAGATGAATTTAAAATTACCATCATGCTTATCGAACATGACATGAATTTGGTTATGGAAGTCACTGAGCGTATCTATGTTCTTGAATATGGTCGGTTGATTGCTCATGGGACTCCGGATGAGATCAAGAACAACAAACGCGTTATTGAAGCTTATCTAGGAGGTGAAGCCTAATGTCTATGTTAAAAGTTGAAAACCTCTCTGTGCATTACGGTATGATCCAAGCAGTTCGTGATGTAAGTTTCGAGGTTAATGAAGGTGAAGTTGTTTCCCTTATCGGTGCCAATGGTGCCGGTAAAACAACCATTCTTCGTACCCTTTCAGGTTTGGTTCGTCCAAGTGCTGGTAAAATTGAGTTTTTGGGAAAAGAGATTCAAAAGTTGCCAGCGCAAAAAATCGTGGCAGGTGGTCTTTCACAAGTTCCTGAAGGACGCCATGTTTTCCCAGGTTTGACTGTTATGGAAAACTTAGAAATGGGAGCCTTTTTAAAGAAAAATCGTGAAGAAAATCAAGCCAACTTGAAAAAAGTCTTTTCACGTTTCCCTCGTCTGGAAGAACGCAAAAACCAAGATGCGGCAACTCTTTCAGGTGGTGAACAGCAGATGCTGGCTATGGGACGAGCGCTCATGTCGACACCTAAGCTCCTTCTCTTGGATGAGCCGTCAATGGGACTTGCCCCGATCTTTATCCAAGAAATTTTCGATATCATTCAAGATATTCAGAAGCAAGGAACAACGGTTCTCCTAATTGAACAGAACGCTAACAAGGCCCTTGCTATCTCTGACCGTGGTTATGTACTTGAAACAGGAAAGATTGTCCTATCAGGAACAGGAAAAGAACTCGCAGCATCAGATGAAGTCAGAAAAGCATATCTAGGTGGCTAAAAAGGTCCGGGGGACCTTTTTAGTCGGCGGATAAGAATTGTGCAGCAAATTCTCCTTTAGTCTGGGGGCCCTTTTTAGTCGGCGGATAAGAATTGTGCAGCAATTCTCCTCTAGTCTGGGAGACTAGTTTAGGTTGTGGACGGAGATTGCGCACGCAATCCCTCTATAGTCCGGGGGCCCTTTTTAGTTGGCGGATAAGGATTACGTAAGTAATCATCCAATTCAGTGGATTGTTTTAGTCGGCGGATAAGGATTGCAGCCAAGCGACACCCAATACGACTACTTATCAAAAATATAAAATATTTCAGGGCTCCAGAATAAGGAGCTCTTTTATTTATATGTTTTTTGAGAAAAGGGAAAAAGACCTTAATTTTTACTAATTGTTTCCCTATTTGAATTGACAGTCCTTTTTGTTCATATTATAATATGAGTAAGAAAAAATTGAACAGGAGGACTGAGAATGGTAACAGAAAAACAATTTAAACTTTTGCGTTTTATGTTGATACATAAAGAAAAGACATTTACTCAGCGACAGTTAGCTGAAGAGTTAGACCTATCTTTAGGAACAATCAACACATTATTGAAAAAACTGAAAGAAGAGAAGTGGCTTGATGAGGAACTTCACTTAACTGAACTAGGCCAGAAAGTTTTAGAACCCTATCGAGTAGAAAATGCTATTATAATGGCTGCTGGCATGAGTAGTCGTTTTGCTCCTTTGTCTTATGAGATTCCTAAAGGATTGCTTCAAGTCAAGGGGGAACGCTTGATAGAGAGGGAAATCAGACAGCTGCAAGAAGCAGGAATAGAAGATATAACCGTTATTGTAGGCTACTTACAAGAAAAAATGTTCTATCTTGCAGAGAAGTTTGGTATAAAAATTGTAGTGAATAATGATTACTACAAATACAATAACTGCTCATCTCTTATGTTGGTTAAAGATCAACTTTCCAACACTTATATTTGTTCATCGGATAATTATTTTGTGGAAAATCCGTTTGAGCAATATATTTATAGAGGTTATTACTCGACGATATTTGCAGAAGGTCAAACGGACGAATATTGTGCGATAGAGGATTCGAATCACACCATCATTGATATCCAGATTGGTGGAGAAAATACTTGGGCCATGGTGGGGCACGTTTATTTTGACCGTGTATTTAGCGAGAAATTTAAGGAAATTTTAGAAACCGAGTTTAAGCACGAACCTTATCGTGAACAGCTTTGGGAGGACTACTATAGTCGGCATGTCAAGGAACTCCTTTTAGAAGCTCGTCACTATTCAGCGGATATTGTTAAAGAATTTGATTCACTAGATGAACTCCGTCAATTTGATGAACGTTATTTGGTAAATGCAGACTCAGCTATTATCGATAATATCTGTAAGACATTAAAGTGTGTGGCTTCAGATATTGTCAATATCAAACCTCTAAAAGATGGGTTAACCAACACATCATTTTCATTTGACTGTCTAGGAAAAAGATATGTTTACCGTCATCCGGGCAGGGGAACGGAAAATTATATCGACCGAGCTAGTGAAGCAGCTTCTATGGAAATTGCTGCAAAATTAAAGATTGACCGTACCTTCGTAGCCATGAACAAGGATGAGGGCTGGAAAATTTCAGAATTTATTCCCAATGCTAAGCAACTGGATTATGATAATTGGGATGATGTGGCACAAGCAATGGACCTCTTGAGACGGTTACACCAATCTGGAGAAAAAACGGAACATTCCTTTGACCAATTTGAGGGAATTGATGATTTTAGAGAAAAATTGAAGGCTAGAAATCGATTTGAGTTTGATGGTCTCGAGGAACTGGATAAAACTGTTTCACTTCTCAAAAATTATTTACAGAATGATCCCAAACAGGTTGTCCTTTGTCATGGAGATTCCTATAGTCCTAATTTCTTGTTGAATGAAGCAGGCGAAATGAGCTTGATTGATTGGGAATATTCTGGAATGGGAGAGCCAGCAGGAGATTTGGGCACCTTTATCGCGTGTTCCAATTATACCGTAGAGGATGCTGAAAAAGTACTGGAATTGTATTTGCAAGAAGTACCAGATAAGAAAACCAAACGTCACTATTTGGCTTATGTAGCAGTAACCTCATATTATTGGTTCTTGTGGGCTTTGTTCCAGGAGAGTGTCGGAAAACCAGTTGGTGAATTTCTCTACATCTGGTATCGCTATACCAAACAATATGGACAACTAGCTCTTGATTTGTATTTGGAGGAAAACTAAGATGAAAACGACATCCGAAATTGAAGAATTAGTAGCAACTGAAACAAAGAGAAGATTGGAAGAAATGGAGTCACCAAACTATGAGTTTGTTCAACCCTTTCTAAAAAGTGATTTCATTTTAATCATCTCCATAGTCCTAATCAACCTTGTTTTGATTATCTTAGCAATGACGGGAGGAATTCAATAACATGTCTAAAATGAATGACTATATCCAACAAGAAACCATAACTGGAATTGTTCCCATGACCAATAAGGATCGTCAGTATTCTTTCTGGGATCTCTTTCTATCGACAAGTGGTTTTGCCATTGCTACTTGGTGTTATACCCAAGGAGCCTATGTAGCTCAATACTTGACCTTTAATCAAATGTTGATAAATATTTTTAGCTTTAACATTATCTGGGTTTTTATTGAATGTCTTCCTATTTTGTTTGCGGTTAAGTATGGAATTGATTTGTGGATTTGGTTGAGAGCTGTTCTAGGAAAAAGAGGTGTAGCCCTGTTATCAACCATTATTAGCTTGGCTAACTTTGGATGGTATGCTGTTGCGGCCAATCTTTTTGCCAGTTCCATGATTCATTTGGCAAATAATTTTGGTCTTGGTTTGGACAAGGGAATATGGGCGCCTATTCTTGGTACCCTCTGTGTTCTTCTTGGGACTCTCATTGCTCTTGGAGGCCCAGAAGTGATTAAATGGACCAATCGCTTCTTGGTTATCGCCTTATTGATTGTTGGTCTCATTATCGTTGGAATCTGCTTTGTCGCCGTTCCTATAACGGATATTATGAATATCCAACCAGCCACTCAAGGAGATTTGACGCCATTAGAACGCTTCATGCTCTCTGGAGAAGGCAATGTTGCCTTTGCTTTCTCTTGGTCTACACAGGCATTGGTTTTACCGCGTTTAGCAAAATCAGAACGCAGTGGTTATTGGGCTACAGCTTTATCATACGGAGTTGTGGCTCCATTCTTCGTTGCGACAGGTGGAGTCATGGCTCTAGCCATGTTTGTCAAAACAGGTGTTTATGAAAGTGATCCAACAACCATGCTATCAACTTTAAGCACCCCAGCCTTTGCTCTCTTAAGTCTACTACTAGTAGCCTTTGCCAATATTGGAACCCAGGGGACAGGATCATACGTGAACTGTATGATTGTCAAAAGCGGGATGCCAAAAGTAAGCTATAAACTAATGGTTTGGATTGCCATGGTTTACGTGAGTCTACTCACTATCTGGGGAGGAGTAGAAGAGTATTTCGGATCCTTCATCTCCCTAGCCGCCTATATTCAGGGGCCAATTATTGGTATGATTGTTGTCGACTATTTTATCTTAAGAAAACGAAAACTCGACTTGCGTTCAGCCTATTTCCTTGAAGGGCATGACGCCTACGAGTTTACTAAAGGATTTAACTTAGTTGGCTTGTCTTGCGTATTTATCTCCTTATTGGTAGCGGTACTTTTTGTCTACAACCCTGTAACTGCACAAATTCAAAGTCCAATATTTTTAATCACAACTGGTAGCGGATTTACTGCGCTATTTGGTGGTCTACTATACTGGCTAGCTAGTCTTAGCCCACTGAAACGTTATATGATAAAAGATCGAGATACTGTTACGATTTAAGAAGAGAGGGGACTACGGTTCCCTCTTAATTTATACTGGCATTTTATGCAAATTTCTCAGATTATTCAAAATCTTGAAAAAGAGATGAAAGCGTTTGATAGATTTTCTAAGAAAGTGTATAATAAAAGTAGCAATATAGAAGGAGAAGTCTCATGGCAGTTAAAGATTTCATGACCCGTAAGGTAGTTTATATCAGTCCAGATACGACTGTAGCACACGCAGCAGATTTGATGCGCGAGCAAGGTTTGCACCGTTTACCTGTTATCGAAAACGATCAATTAGTTGGATTGGTAACAGAAGGAACCATTGCGGAAGCCAGCCCATCTAAAGCAACCAGTCTCTCTATCTATGAGATGAATTATCTTCTGAATAAAACCAAAGTAAAAGATGTAATGATTCGAGATGTCGTGACGGTTTCTGGCTATGCTAGTCTAGAAGATGCGACCTACCTGATGCTGAAAAATAAAATTGGGATATTACCAGTCGTAGACAATCATCAGGTCTACGGTGTCATTACAGACCGCGATGTTTTTCAGGCTTTCTTGGAAATCGCCGGATACGGAGAAGAGGGGATTCGTGTTCGTTTCATTACAGAAAATAAAGTCGGAGTACTGGGGAAAATTGTAGCTTTAATTGTAGAAGAGGATTTAAATATTTCCCATACTGTAAACATTCCACGTAAGGATGGCAAGGTCGTCATCGAAGTTCAAATTGATGGAAAAATCGATTTGACTGCATTAAAGGATAAGTTTGAAAAAGAAGGAATTCAAGTGGAGGAAATCACTCATACCTCTGCCAAAGTCCTTTAAACAAGAGGCTTTAGAGCCTCTTTTCTTCTGCCATCAAAAGCGGTGAAAAGCAAAATATGGAAAGAAATGAGAGATTATGGTATAATAAAACGATATGAAAAGGAGTATCTATGGACATTTCAGAAATTCGTCAAAAAATTGATGCAAATCGTGAAAAATTATCTTCTTTTAGGGGGTCTCTTTGACCTCGAAGGCTTAGAGGAAGAGATTGCCATCTTGGAAAACAAGATGACCGAACCTGATTTTTGGAACGATAATATCGCGGCCCAAAAAACGTCGCAAGAATTAAATGAATTAAAAAACACTTACAACACCTTCCGTAAAATGGAAGAGTTGCAGGATGAAGTTGAGATTTTATTGGACTTTTTAGCAGAAGACGAGTCAGTCCATGATGAACTGGTCGAACAGTTGACAGAACTGGATAAGATGATGACCAGCTATGAGATGACCCTTCTCTTGTCAGAACCTTATGACCATAATAATGCAATCTTGGAAATCCATCCAGGATCTGGTGGTACTGAGGCACAGGACTGGGGCGATATGTTGCTTCGTATGTATACTCGTTATGGAAATGCCAAAGGCTTTAAAGTAGAAGTCTTGGATTACCAGGCTGGTGATGAAGCGGGTATCAAATCTGTGACCTTGTCTTTTGAAGGACCCAATGCATACGGCCTACTTAAATCAGAAATGGGTGTTCACCGTTTGGTCCGTATTTCGCCATTTGATTCTGCCAAACGCCGCCATACTTCATTTACATCCGTAGAGGTTATGCCTGAGTTGGATGATACCATCGAAGTGGAGATTCGTGAAGATGATATCAAAATGGATACCTTCCGTTCAGGTGGTGCTGGTGGACAGAACGTCAATAAGGTTTCAACAGGTGTGCGTTTGACACACATTCCTACGGGAACTGTCGTCCAATCAACGGTCGATCGTACCCAGTATGGAAATAGAGATCGTGCCATGAAGATGTTGCAGGCTAAGCTCTATCAAATGGAGCAAGAAAAGAAAGCTGCGGAAGTTGATTCCCTTAAAGGTGAGAAAAAAGAAATCACATGGGGAAGCCAAATCCGTTCTTATGTTTTCACGCCTTATACTATGGTAAAAGATCACCGTACAAGCTTTGAAGTTGCTCAGGTAGATAAGGTGATGGATGGAGACCTTGATGGTTTTATCGATGCCTACCTCAAGTGGCGAATCAGCTAAGATAGAAAGGAACTCATATGTCAATCATTGAAATGAGAGATGTTGTCAAAAAGTATGACAATGGAACGACTGCCCTGCGTGGTGTATCTGTTACCATTGAACCAGGAGAGTTTGCCTATATCGTAGGACCTTCTGGGGCAGGTAAGTCAACCTTTATTCGAGCTTTATACCGAGAAGTAAAGATCGAAAAAGGAAGCCTAACAGTTGCAGGCTTTAATTTAGTTAAAATTAAGAAGAAAGATGTCCCACTGCTACGTCGTAGTGTCGGGGTAGTCTTTCAGGATTACAAACTCTTGCCTAAGAAGACTGTTTATGAGAATATTGCCTATGCAATGGAAGTAATCGGTGAGAGCCGTCGCAACATCAAAAAACGTGTTATGGAAGTGTTGGACCTGGTTGGTTTGAAACATAAGGTTCGCTCTTTCCCTAATGAACTCTCAGGTGGAGAGCAGCAACGGATTGCGATTGCTCGCGCGATTGTCAACAATCCTAAGGTATTGATTGCCGATGAGCCGACAGGAAACTTGGACCCAGACAATTCTTGGGAAATTATGAATCTGTTGGAACGCATCAATCTCCAAGGTACTACTGTCTTGATGGCAACCCACAATAGCCAGATTGTAAATACCTTGCGCCACCGTGTCATTGCCATTGAAAATGGCCGTGTCGTTCGTGACGAAGCTAAAGGAGAATATGGATACGATGATTAGTAGATTTTTTCGCCATTTATTTGAATCATTAAAAAGTTTAAAACGAAATGGCTGGATGACAGTAGCAGCAGTGAGTTCGGTTATGATTACCTTAACACTCGTTGCCCTGTTTGCATCTGTAATTTTTAATACAGCAAAACTGGCTACCGATATTGAAAACAACGTTCGGGTCATGGTTTACATTCGTAAGGATGTAGCTGATAACAGTGAAACGATTGAAAAAGAAGGTCAGACAGTTACCAATAATGACTACCACAAGGTTTATGATGCTTTGAAAGCTATGCCTGCTGTTAAGAGTGTTACCTTCTCAAGTAAAGAAGAACAGTACGAAAAACTAACGGAAACAATGGGTGACGATTGGAAGGTCTTTGAAGGGGATGCAAACCCTCTCTATGATGCCTATATCGTCGATACAAATTCTCCGAGTGATGTTAAAACGGTAGCTGAAGAAGCTAAGAAAATTGAGGGAGTATCAGAGGTTCAAGATGGTGGAGCCAACACTCAACGACTTTTTGAACTAGCTTCCTTTATCCGTGTTTGGGGATTGGTTATTGCAGGGCTCTTGATTTTTATTGCAGTCTTCCTCATTTCCAATACCATTCGTATCACTATTATTTCACGTAGTCGTGAGATTCAGATCATGCGTCTTGTAGGAGCGAAAAATGGCTATATCCGTGGTCCATTCTTGCTAGAAGGTGCTTTTATTGGCTTGCTTGGTGCAGCAATTCCTTCAGTCCTTGTATTCTTTGTTTACAATATGGTTTATCAATCGGTCAATAAATCCTTGGTAGGTCAAAACTTGTCAATGATTACGCCAGATGTGTTTATCCCTTTGATGACAGTCCTATTATTTATAATCGGAATTTTCATTGGTTCAATTGGCTCAGGGATTTCCATGCGTCGATTCTTGAAGATCTAGTTGGATTTAAATGCAAATTGCAGAACAAATCAGAAAAATAATACATATTTAAAAGAGAAGTTTTCGTAAACTTCTCTTTTTCTTTTTTAAAAATTAAAAAAAATAGACAATTTTTTTATAAAAGCCTTTACAAAAAAAATAAAAGTGGTATAATTAATACATAACCAAATGCAAACGTTTTCGTAAAACGTTTGCCTAAATAAAATAAAGGAGATTTGAATGATGAAAGCTACATTCAAAAATGTCTTGTCTTTCGAATTTTGGCAAAAATTCGGTAAGGCTTTAATGGTGGTTATCGCCGTTATGCCAGCGGCGGGATTGATGATCTCAATCGGTAAATCAATCGTGATGATCGACCCAAACCTTGCTCCTCTAGTGATTACAGGTGGAATCCTTGAGCAAATTGGTTGGGGGGTTATCGGTAACCTTCACATCTTGTTTGCCCTTGCTATTGGGGGAAGCTGGGCAAAAGAACGTGCAGGTGGTGCATTTGCAGCCGGACTTGCCTTTATCTTGATTAACCGTATCACAGGTACTATCTTCGGTGTTACAGGTGATATGTTGAAAAACCCTGAAGCAATGGTTACTACCTTCTTTGGTGGTTCAATCAAGGTTGCTGACTACTTTATCAGCGTTCTTGAGGCACCAGCGCTTAACATGGGGGTTTTCGTAGGGATTATCTCTGGTTTTGTTGGGGCAACAGCTTATAACAAATACTACAACTTCCGTAAACTTCCTGATGCCCTTTCATTCTTCAATGGTAAACGTTTCGTACCATTCGTCGTTATTCTTCGTTCAACTATTGCTGCAATTCTACTTGCTGCCTTTTGGCCAGTAGTTCAAACAGGTATCAACAACTTTGGTATTTGGATTGCTAACTCACAAGAAACTGCTCCAGTCCTTGCACCATTCTTGTATGGTACTTTGGAACGTTTGCTCTTGCCATTCGGTCTTCACCACATGTTGACTATCCCAATGAACTACACAGCTCTTGGTGGAACATACGAAGTGTTAACCGGTGCAGCAAAAGGAACACAAGTATTTGGTCAAGATCCACTTTGGCTTGCTTGGGTAACGGACCTTGTTAACCTTAAAGGTTCAAATGCTGACCAATACCAACACCTTCTTACAACAGTCACTCCAGCTCGTTTCAAAGTTGGACAAATGATTGGTTCATTTGGTATCTTGATGGGTGTCATCGTTGCTATCTACCGCAATGTTGATGCTGACAAGAAACACCAATACAAGGGTATGATGATTGCGACAGCCCTTGCAACATTCTTGACAGGGGTTACTGAACCTATCGAGTATATGTTCATGTTCATCGCAACACCGCTTTACCTTGTTTATTCAGTAGTTCAAGGTGCTGCCTTTGCTATGGCAGATATTGTTCACCTTCGTGTCCACTCATTCGGTTCAATTGAATTCTTGACTCGTACACCATTGGCAATTAATGCTGGTATTGGTATGGATATCGTTAACTTTATCTGGGTAACTGTTCTCTTTGCGGTTATCATGTACTTCATTGCCAACTTCATGATCAAGAAATTCAACTACGCAACTCCAGGACGTAACGGAAACTACGAAACAGCTGAAGGAGCATCAGAAGAAGCAACTCCTGGAACTCCAAAAGTTGCAGCAGCTTCTCAAGCCGTAAATATCATTAACCTTCTTGGTGGTCGTGCAAATATCGTAGATGTGGATGCATGTATGACTCGTCTTCGTGTAACTGTTAAAGACGCAGATCGCGTTGGTACTGAGGAACAATGGAAAGCAGAAGGAGCTATGGGTCTTGTCATGAAAGGACAAGGTGTCCAAGCTATCTACGGACCAAAAGCTGACGTATTGAAATCTGATATCCAAGATATCCTTGACTCAGGGGAAGTAATTCCTGAAACTCTTCCAAGTCAAATGACAGAAACTCAACAAAATACTGTACATTACAAGGGTGTAACTGAGGATGTTTACTCAGTAGCTGACGGTCAAGTTGTTGCCTTGGAACAAGTGGAAGATCCAGTTTTCGCTCAAAAAATGATGGGTGATGGATTTGCAGTAGAACCAACAAATGGTAACATTGTATCACCAGTTACTGGTACTGTATCAAGTATCTTCCCAACAAAACACGCTCTTGGTCTTGTCACTGACTCAGGTCTCGAAGTTCTTGTTCATATTGGTTTAGATACAGTAAGTCTTGAAGGAAAACCATTTACTGTTCATGTCTCTGAAGGACAAAAAGTGGTCGCTGGTGACCTTCTTGTCACAGCTGACTTGGATGCTATTCGAGAAGCAGGACGCAAAACATCAACAGTGGTTGTCTTCACAAATGGTGATGTCCTCAAATCAGTTAAATTAGAACAAACAGGTTCTCTTGCAGCTAAAACAGCAGTTGCTAAAGTAGAATTGTAATATACTTGGGGTTGGAAGCTGTTTTCCAACCTCTTGTTTTAGGAGAAAAGCATGAAATTTCTAACACTCAATACCCACAGTTGGATGGAGAAGGAAGCGGAGGAAAAATTCCAAATCTTACTCCAAGACATTCTTGATAAGGATTATGATTTGATTTGTTTCCAAGAAATCAATCAAGAAATGACTTCGCCTGAGGGAGAGGTTAACAATCACTATCAAGCTTTACCATCAGCAGAACCCATTCATCAGGATCACTATGTCCGACTTCTGGTCGAAAAATTGGCTGAGAAAGGGAAAAACTACTACTGGACTTGGGCTTATAATCATATTGGTTATGACCGTTACCATGAAGGCGTAGCTATCTTATCTAAAACACCGATTAAAGCCAGAGAAATTTTAGTTTCGGATGTAGATGATCCAACAGACTATCATACTCGCCGCGTTGCCTTGGCTGAGACAGAGGTTGAAGGTAAGGAACTTGCTCTTGCAAGCGTTCATCTCTCTTGGTGGGATAAAGGTTTCCAAGAAGAATGGGCACGATTTGAGGCTGTACTAAAAGAGTTGAACAAACCTCTAATTTTAGCGGGTGATTTTAATAATCCAGCTGGTCAGGAAGGCTATCAAGCGATTTTAGCTAGCCCATTAGGATTACAAGACGCGTTTGAAGTTGCGAAAGAAAGAAGTGGTAGCTATACCGTTCCACCAGAAATTGATGGCTGGAAAGGCAATACCGAGCCACTACGAATCGACTACGTCTTTACGACCAAAGAGTTGGAAGTAGAGAGTTTACAAGTAGTTTTTGATGGTCAAAATAGTCCACAAGTCAGTGATCACTATGGTTTGAATGCTGTATTGACCTGGAAATAATGAAAGAGGTTGGAATCAGAGGTTCCAACCTTTTATGCTATTCGAATCTATACTACAGGACTGAGACTCAAATGGGACTACTGCAATAGGACAAAATATGGTATAATTGAAAGAATAGAATCGAGGATAGTATGTCATTTAAGAAATTTCAATTTAAAAATTATATAGTAGAAGCCTTGGAGGAGTTGAAGTTTACGACTCCTACCGAAGTTCAGGAAAAGTTGATTCCTATTGTCTTGGCGGGTCGTGACTTGGTGGGCGAGTCAAAAACAGGTTCAGGAAAAACCCACACTTTCTTACTACCCATTTTTCAGCAATTAGATGAAACCAGCGATAGTGTGCAAGCAGTCATTACTGCACCAAGTCGTGAGTTGGCCACTCAAATCTACCAAGCAGCTCGTCAGATTGCAGCTCACTCAGATGTTGAAGTTCGTGTAGTTAATTATGTAGGTGGTACGGATAAGGCGCGTCAGATTGAAAAACTTGCCAGCAACCAACCACATATCGTTATCGGAACACCGGGTCGTATCTATGACTTGGTCAAATCTGGTGATTTGGCTATTCACAAGGCCAAGACCTTTGTAGTTGATGAAGCCGATATGACCTTGGATATGGGATTCTTGGAAACCGTTGATAAGATTGCAGGGAGCCTTCCAAAAGACTTACAGTTCATGGTCTTTTCAGCGACTATTCCTCAAAAATTGCAACCGTTCTTGAAAAAATACTTGTCAAATCCTGTCATGGAAAAAATCAAGACTAAGACAGTTATCTCAGATACCATTGATAACTGGTTGATTTCGACCAAGGGCCACGACAAGAATGCTCAAATTTATCAGTTGACTCAGCTGATGCAGCCTTATTTAGCAATGATTTTTGTTAACACCAAAACGCGTGCTGATGAATTGCATTCTTACTTGACTGCTCAAGGCTTGAAGGTGGCAAAGATTCATGGAGATATTGCCCCTCGTGAACGTAAGCGGATCATGAATCAGGTGAAAAATCTGGATTTTGAGTACATTGTCGCAACAGACTTGGCAGCGCGTGGGATTGACATTGAAGGTGTTAGTCATGTTATCAATGATGCCATTCCGCAAGACTTGTCCTTCTTTGTTCACCGTGTTGGACGAACTGGGCGCAACGGACTGCCTGGTACGGCTATTACCCTTTACCAGCCTAGTGATGACTCGGATATCCGTGAGTTGGAAAAATTAGGGATCAAGTTTACTCCTAAGATGGTCAAAGACGGAGAGTTTCAAGATACCTATGACCGTGATCGTCGTGCTAATCGTGAAAAGAAGCAGGATAAGCTTGATATTGAAATGATTGGCTTGGTTAAAAAGAAAAAGAAAAAAGTCAAACCTGGCTATAAGAAGAAGATTCAATGGGCGGTGGATGAAAAACGTCGCAAAACCAAGCGTGCTGAAAATCGCGCACGTGGCCGTGCAGAGCGAAAAGCCAAACGCCAAACATTTTAAAAACTCAGTAGAATCACCTGATTCTACTGAGTTTTTATTTCCTGAACTATTCAAAGTAGCCAATAATTATATATTCAAAATAATTTGATTAATAAAACAGTAATTGCTTTAAAACTTGTTTTTAGTCCAATATTTTATTGAAATCGTAAGGAAAAAATTGAAAACTATACAATTTTGTGTTATCATATTATAAAACAATCGGATTATATAATATGATCCGTGAAAAGAAAAGGGGACTTCTATGGATAAATCATTTATGAAACAACAACGTTTTTCATTCCGTAAAATGAAAGTTGGGTTGGCTTCTGTAGCAATTTTGTTTGCTTTTGCTCAGGTCGGTCAAGTGTCTGCAGATGAAACAACAAAACCGGCATCTACTTCAACTGAAACAGTAAAGAAAACTGAAGCAAGTAAATCGGCAGTCGAAACTGCTGTAGCAGAAATCAAAGCTGACGAGGCAAAACCAGTCGTTAACAAATCAGAAGCAAAACCTGGAGAACTTGTTGATGTTTCTAAGAAGGTTTCACCTATTGACGTGAAAGAACGCCAAGAAGGTGATCAAAAGATTCATGAAGAAACTGCAACAGTCGAAGTCACAAAGACAGAAGTGGCACCTGTAAAAAGCGAAGAACTTCCTGCTCCAAAGACTGAAAAAACTGAGAGTACAGTGAGCGGGAAAGATGAAGATGGAAATTCTTATACCCAATATGAACGTGTTGATAAAACAACTACAGTCGAAATCAAGGAAGCGACAAAAACGATTTCAAAATCTAAATCAGCCGATATCGTTTTTGTTGTTGACCGTTCGCTCTCAATGCAGACTGTTATTGATACTGTCCGAGATAATGTTAATGAGTTTGTTAATAATCTCTCGAAAGATGGTCTGGTAGCACGCTTTGGTTTAGCAACATTTAGCGATGAGGTTTATGGGCGTAATTTTAGAAAAACAAATGAAGGTACAATTCTAACAAAATTTGGTGGTTCTTATTTCACATCTGATCCAGCTGAACTAAAAAAAGCACTCGCTGCAATTGAGCTTGCTCATGGAGGAGATTCTGAGGAAACGTCAACACCTGCACTAAATCAAATTGTTTCGACATATGATTGGTCTAAGTCACCTAATAACAAAAAGTTTGCGGTTCTATTATCAGATAATCCAATTAAACAAGATTCATCAGTTCCAAAAATTGCAGATACAGTTGCAACATTAACTGCAAATGGTATTGAGAGAATTGTAGTAACGTCTAGCATATTTAAAAAAGACTACAAAGGTTTTACTAATGATGATAGAATTCTGGATTACAGTAAGAAATTTGGAGATACCTTGACTAAAGATGTGGCATCTTTGATTGTTGAAACTGTGACTGAAGGACACAATTACAAGGTAACGAAAGATAATTACCAATTTTACTTAGAACGTCGTACAACACTACCTATTGCTCAGACAGGAAGTGCGACTCCAACTACAACAGTTCCAGTAGCTACAGCTTATAAAAAAGAAGTGGCGAAACTCCCTGATACAGGAAGTAATGATACAGCGAACTATGGTATTGTGGGACTTGGCCTCCTAATGGCTGGACTTGGCTTAACTGTAAGCAATAGAAAATCAAAGGAACAGTAAGCCTAACTGGAAGATTGTTTGTAAGAACATTGTGAGGAAAAAGCAGACAAAAAAATAGGTAGTTTGTAAACGAAGTATGCAGATAAGCATAGGTATGATCTTCTGTATTATGGAGTACAAGCTAAATTTTTATGCCGAGAAAAGAGCCGTAAGGTTCTTTTTTTGATTTAGAGAAAATACTGCAAAAAAAAGTAAAAAGTGGTATAATGATAAGGTTATATAGTCCCGATAAGGTGGTAGGTATTCATTACTAGTAGTTTTCCTATCAGTACTTTGTAACTCTATAACAATATTTTTTAAGGGGGGACATTTTTATGTCAGAACGTAAATTATTCACGTCTGAATCTGTATCTGAGGGGCATCCGGATAAGATTGCAGACCAAATTTCAGATGCGATTTTGGATGCTATTTTAGCAAAGGATCCAGATGCGCACGTTGCTGCTGAGACAGCTGTCTACACAGGTTCCGTCCATGTTTTTGGTGAAATTTCTACAAATGCTTATGTGGATATCAACCGTGTGGTTCGTGATACCATTGCAGAGATTGGTTATACCAATACAGAGTATGGTTTTTCTGCGGAGACGGTGGGAGTTCATCCATCGCTTGTTGAGCAGTCACCGGATATCGCCCAAGGTGTTAACGAAGCCTTGGAGGTTCGTGGGAATGTAGATCAAGATCCGCTGGACTTGATTGGTGCTGGAGACCAAGGTCTTATGTTTGGGTTTGCAGTGGATGAGACAGAAGAACTCATGCCTTTACCAATCTCACTTAGTCACAAGTTGGTTCGTCGTTTGGCAGAACTTCGTAAGTCTGGTGAAATCAGTTACCTTCGTCCAGATGCTAAATCACAAGTTACGGTTGAGTATGATGAAAATGATCGTCCAGTACGTGTGGATACAGTCGTTATTTCAACTCAGCACGACCCAGAAGTTAGCAATGAACAAATTCATAATGATGTGATTAGCAAGGTTATCAAGGAAGTTATTCCAGCATCTTACTTGGATGAGCAAACCAAATTCTTCATCAATCCAACTGGTCGTTTTGTAATCGGTGGACCTCAAGGAGACTCAGGTTTGACTGGTCGTAAGATTATCGTGGATACCTATGGTGGCTACTCTCGTCATGGTGGTGGTGCCTTCTCAGGTAAGGATGCGACGAAGGTGGACCGTTCAGCCTCTTATGCGGCTCGCTACATTGCCAAGAACATCGTTGCAGCAGGCCTTGCTAAGAAGGCAGAAGTGCAATTGGCCTACGCTATCGGTGTGGCGCAGCCTGTTTCTGTTCGTATCGATACTTTTGGTACTGGAACGGTAGCTGAAAGCAAGCTAGAAAAAGCAACGCGTCAAATCTTTGACCTTCGCCCTGCGGGAATTATCCAAATGCTGGATCTCAAACGACCAATTTACCGTCAAACAGCGGCTTATGGACACATGGGACGTACAGATATTGACCTTCCATGGGAACGTTTGGATAAGGTAGACGCTTTGAAAGAAGCTGTGAAATAAAAAAGATTGGTAGCTGTGCACTGCCAATCTTTTTTGCAAAAGAAAACCAGCTTTTGGCTGGTCTTCTTATTTTATAGGGATTGAAATCTCAATCAATTTATCTGAATAAAGCGTCTTGATATTGGCTTCATCAATGCTTCCTTTGTCGATTTTACGTTTTAAGAAGAAGTCTTGGATGGTTTCGATTTCAGGTTCACGAATAGCACGGTGTTTGTTGGAAATGAGGATTTCATAGTGAAGCGGGGCTTGCGTGAAAACTACATCTGTGTTTCCAGCAGAATAGACCTCGACAAGAGTTGCGTCTGTGCTTTCTAATTGGCTTTTAACAAGTTGCGAGTGTGAGTTTGTCGTATTGATAAGCTTCATAACAGTTCCTCCGATTTTCTAACTCTATTATAGCACTTTTTGGATAAAATCGTGTATTTTAGCCAATTCCATGCTGGATTTTCCAAGAATCTATTCCCCATTTATGGCTACCACGTTTGAGTTTTTCAATTGCCTCATCAATAGGAAACCAAGCAATATGATTAAAATCTTCCAATGGTTCTTGTACTTCTTGGAAAGAAGTGGCTTCGTAGAGATACGCTGGATTGTAGTAGTAGGTATCACGGTGGCGAGAGTAAAAATACTCATCAGCTTGTCCATAATAGGTTCCGATTTTAGCTGTAAAGCCAAGTTCTTCGATTAGTTCTCTCTTCAGTGCTTCTTGATGATCTTCGCCTGCTTCAATCTCTCCACCTGGCAAGAACCAAGCACCATTGGGGGCTTGAACTAGGACAATTTGTTTTTTCTCCGCATCCGGAATAACTGCGTACACACCATAGCGTGGCTGGTAGGTCACATTTTCTTTTTTATCACCAAAAGTTGGGTTCGCCATTGCATTTTCCTCATTCTCTAGTATCTTTATTATTATCATAATGGACGAGGGGCAAGCTGTCAAGAATAAACCAACGAACTGGTGCAGAAAAAGCTACTTTGTCTTGGTCAATCCTTGTCTAGTTAAACTTTCCAACCCTAGCTCTTTAACTGGTATAATAAAAGAGAGGTGATTTTATGGCAGAATCAAGACTATTTCGTATCCTATATCTATTTTTAGAAAAAGGCAGTACAACGGCTCCTGAATTAGCCCGATTATTTGAAGTATCTGTACGAACGATTTATCGCGATATTGAGCGATTGAGTATGGCGGGGATTCCTCTATATTCGATACCTGGGAAGGCGGGCGGAATCTTTTTAATGAAGGACTTTGTTCTGGATCGTACTCTCGTATCGGAGGATGAAAAATTAGAACTTCTATCAGCTTTGCAAGGAATTCAAGCCCTGACCAATGAAAGGCAAGATCTGTTACTTGAAAAGTTGGAATCTATTTTTCAAGTTTCTACTAGCCCTTGGATAGAAGTAGACTTGACTGACTGGAGGAAGCGAGAAGGTCAAAAAGAATTATTTGATAACATCAAACATGCTATTCTAGAGAAAAGGCAACTGGTGATTACTTATCTAGGTGGGTGTGGTCAGAAAACGATTCGTACAGTCGAGCCCTTTAGACTAGTATTTAAAAAGAGAGATTGGTACCTTCATGCCTACTGTTGTTTGAAGGAAGAGTGGCGTTTTTTCAAATTGTCTAGAATTAGGAATTATCACCTAACAACTGAAACTGTGAAGCAGAAAAATGTGGGGGATTGGGTTGATGGTTCAGATCAAGTGGCACATCAAATCGAAGTTTCCTTGAAGTTTAGTCCCAAGCTTGCTTTCCGGGTTTATGAAGATTTTTCAGAAGATGAGATTAGCTTGGGGAAAGATGGGTGTTATTATGTCAAGACAGTCCTACCAGAGCATGAAAGTCTGTATACTTACCTCCTGTCTTATCTAGATGGGGTGGAAATACTCGCCCCCAATCATCTGAAGAAGGAATTGCTTTTTAGATTAGAAAAAATCCAAAAACTTTACAAACCTTGACAAAAGATGTCAGGGTTTTGGTGCTATACTAGTGATAGAAAGGAGAAGAACCAAATGAAATACGAATGGAGAAAAGAAGCGAAAGCTCTTTATCAAGTGAAGGCTAGGCCCAGCATCTTGCAGGTGCCAGGTCAATCCTATATCGTGATTGATGGTAAAGGTGATCCAAATCAAGAAGATTTTTCAGAACGCGTAGGGGTCTTATATGCCTTAGCCTATGCGATAAAGATGAAGTATAAAAAAGCTCCTCTGGATGAGGTTTACACTGATTTTACAGTCTTTCCTTTAGAAGGTGTATGGAAAAAGGAGAAGGAGGGAGAACTGGTAAAAAGTGAGCTTTCTTATAGCATTATGATTGGGCAACCCGATTTTATTACGAGAGAACTATTTGAAAAAGCTTTGGAAGAGGTCAAAATCAAGAAGCCAAATCTTCTTTATGAAGCTATTCGTTTTGAAATGATAGAAGAAGGCCAAAGTCTTGCTATGCTTCATGTAGGACCTTTTGATACTGAAAATGAGACTTTTGCAGAGATGGAGCATTTTTGTCAACTTCATAAACTCAAAAGAACTTCGGAAGTCCACCGAGAAATTTATCTCACTAATCTTCATCGAACGGAGCCAAGCAAATTAAAAACAATTCTTCGCTATCAAGTTCAAGAAGAGAATTAAAAAAAGAACAGGAAATCTTGTTTCCTGTTCTTTTTATGAGATTTATTCTTCTATTTCAGAAGCAATCTCTTCTGTTTTCTCAGTTTTTTTGGCAGATTTGATTTGAATATTGCCATTGCTTGTCATGACTGCCTTGAGGGCTTTCTCACTTGGATTTTCAAGGTAGAAGTCAGTGATGGCATCCTCAATATGGTCTTGGATGGTACGGCGGAGTGGGCGTGCTCCCATTTTTGGATCATAACCTAAGTCAACCAACTTTTCCTTGACCTTGTCTGTCACATCGAGGTGGATATTGTTGCTAGAGAGGCGTTTGTTGACATCCGCTAGCATGAGTTCGACGATTTGGAGAAGGTTGTCCTTGCTGAGAGGTTTAAATTCGATGATGCCATCAAAACGGTTCATAAACTCTGGACTAAAGAAGTTGCTGAGTTCGCCGAGAACAGAGTTGGTACGTCCTTCACGAGCCGCCCCAAAACCAACACTGGCTTCGGCCTTTCCAGTACCCGCATTTGAGGTCATGATAATGATAGCATCCTTAAAGCTAACTGTACGTCCTTGCCCATCAGTCAAACGACCATCGTCCAAGACTTGAAGGAACATGTGCATCACATCTGGATGAGCTTTCTCGACTTCATCGAGAAGGATGAGAGAATATGGATTGCGACGAACTTTTTCCGTTAACTGACCAGCTTCATCATAGCCGACATAACCTGGAGGGGCTCCGACCAATTTAGCCACACTGTGTTTTTCCATGTATTCACTCATATCAAAGCGAATCATGCTGTCAGCAGAACCAAAGAGCTCAATGGCTAGTTGTTTAGAGAGTTCTGTCTTACCGACGCCAGTTGGTCCGACAAAGAGGAAACTTCCGATTGGCCGATTAGGAGTTCCAAGTCCAACACGATTACGACGGATGGCTTTGGCAATCTTATCGACAGCTTCATCTTGACCAATGACATGAGCTTTGAGGTCGTCTGCTAGATGGATAAGCTGAGACTGTTCTTTTTCTTTGAGTTCTCCAACAGGGATATTGGTTTTCTGCTCAATGATATGTTCAATGGTTTTCTCGCTGATGATTGGAGTATCCTGATCGGTCACCTTATTTTTCTGCATTTCCTTGTACTTGGCAATCTGATCACGGAAATAAGCAGCCTTTTCAAAGTCTTCCTCTCGTGTAGCCTGAGCCTTTAGATTCTCAGCTTCAATTAAACGCTGATCAATCACTTTAGGATCAACAAAGTTCAGCGTTAGATTCATCTTTGAACCAGCTTCGTCCAACAGGTCAATAGCCTTGTCTGGCAAGAAGCGGTCTTGGATGTAGCGGTTGGAAAGATTTGCAGCAGCTTCGATAGCAGCATCAGTATACTTGACGTGATGGTAGTCTTCGTATTTCTTTTGAACCCCTTTAAGGATGATAATGGTTTCTTCGACAGTTGGTTCATCTACCTTGACAGGCTGCATACGGCGCTCTAGAGCAGCATCTTTTTCAATGATGCGGTATTCATTGAGAGTAGTGGCACCAACCATTTGCAGTTCACCACGGGCAAGGGCAGGTTTGAGGATATTTCCTGCATCCATATTGCCATCGCCTGCTGATCCCGCGCCAACAATTTCATGGATTTCATCGATAAAGAGGATGATATCCTCGCGTTTGCGGATTTCTTCCATGAGCTTTTGCATACGCTCTTCAAACTGGCCTCGGATACCCGTTCCTTGGACTAGACTGACCACATCCAAACGGATGACCTGCTTGCCTTGTAGTTTATGGGGAACATCACCATCGACGATTTTTTGAGCTAGACCTTCAACAACAGCTGTTTTACCAACACCTGGTTCTCCGATAAGGACAGGGTTGTTCTTGGTTCGACGGTTGAGGATTTCGATAACGCGGATAATCTCTTCATCTCGACCGATAACAGGGTCAATATCTCCCCGACGAGCAATCTCAGTAATATTGATACCGTATTCCTCAAGGAGTCCTCTTTCTTGGCTAGGAGGTGTTTGAAGTGGGCCGCGGTTTTGAGGTCCATAACCACCGTTTCCTCCATATCCCCCACCAGATTGAGTTGGAGGGACGTTATTAGAAGAAGGTTTGAAATTGTTCAAATCATTGAAAAAGTCGCCAAATGGATCAAAGTCATGATTATTTAAGTCAGTCATTCCTTTAAAGAGGGTATTATTTGGATCTGTTTTGATAATTTTATAGCAATTTTGACAAAGATCAATTTGCTTTTGCTGTCCATTGATATTGGTATACAGATGAATTGTTGAGTCGTTAATTTTACAGTTTTGACAGAGCATACATCTACCTCATTTCATTCTTATTCTTGGTCTAAGAAAAAGGTCAAGAATAGTCAAAGTTTTATACTCTCATTATAGCATGATTAAGGTGTAAAGCAAGTAAAAAGATTGGGAAGTGGTCGTTTTTAAAAGAAGGATTTATGGAGAATCCAGCGACATTGAAGGTAAGAAAAAATCCCATTTGTGGTGACAAAAAGGATTCTCATTCATCGGGCCTTACTGCCCGTTGTTTTTATATTAGTAAAGGAGTTCGTAGATCTCCATTGCAATCAAATCAATGCTATCAAAGGTATAAGTTTCACGAGCCTCTACATCGCGAAGGGTGAAGAGTGATCCGTTTTCGTCGTCGTGGCTGTATGCAACTTCTGCCACAACAACACCTTCACGTTCAAAATTACGTTTTAGATTTCCACCATCTTTTGTCATTGCTTCTAGGCGGTTAATGATTCTAACCAAATGTGATTCCATTTTGATTCTCCTCCATTTCTTATCGTTTCTATTTTACCATAAACAAGAGGTAGTTGACTAGAAAAAAACTGTGATTTCTCTCTATTTCTCTATTCTATCAAGTTAATTGTTAAAATTAGAGAAAAAGGATTGCATTTTAATTCAATTCATGTTATAATCATACAATCTAATACATAGAAAGTTGATTGAATATGAATTTTTCTTTTTTACCAAAGTATTTACCATATTTTAACTATGGTGCTCTGATTACCGTATTGATTTCCATCCTTGTCGTCTGCTTAGGGACCATTATAGGTGTGTTACTGGCCTTTGCCCAACGTTCACGCTTTAAACCGCTCGTTTGGTTTGCGAATGTCTATGTTTGGATCTTCCGTGGAACTCCGATGATGGTTCAGATTATGATTGCCTTTGCTCTTATGCATATCAATGCTCCGATTATTCAAGTGGGAATTTTAGGAGTTGATCTTTCTCGTTTGATTCCTGGTATTCTGATTATTTCTATGAACAGTGGTGCTTACGTTTCAGAAACTGTTCGTGCGGGGATCAATGCGGTTCCTAAAGGGCAGTTAGAGGCTGCATATTCTCTAGGTATACGTCCCAAAAATGCCATGCGTTATGTCATTTTGCCACAAGCTATCAAGAATATTCTTCCAGCGCTGGGAAATGAATTTATCACCATTATCAAGGATAGTTCCCTCTTGTCGGCAATTGGGGTGATGGAGTTGTGGAATGGTGCAACGACAGTAGCAACAACAACTTATTTACCGTTGACTCCCCTTTTATTTGCAGCCTTTTACTATTTGATTATGACCTCTGTTTTGACAGTGGCGTTGAAAGCATTTGAAAAACATATTGGACAAGGAGACAAGAAATAATGACAGAAACCTTGATTAAAATTGAAGAACTACATAAGTCTTTTGGGAAAAATGAAGTTTTAAAAGGCATCAACCTTGAGATTAAACGAGGAGAAGTTGTGGTCATTATTGGTCCGTCAGGGAGCGGGAAATCAACCCTCCTTCGTTCGATGAATCTCCTTGAAGAAGCAAGTAAAGGTAAGGTTATCTTTGAAGGAGTTGATATCACAGATAAGAAAAATGACCTTTTTGCCATGCGTGAAAAGATGGGCATGGTATTCCAACAATTCAACCTCTTTCCCAATATGACAGTGATGGAAAATATCACTTTGTCACCAATTAAAACCAAAGGTGAAAGCAAGGAAGTTGCGGAGAAAAGAGCACAGGAACTGTTAGAAAAAGTTGGCTTGCCAGATAAGGCGACGGCTTATCCACAGAGTTTGTCAGGTGGTCAGCAGCAACGGATTGCTATTGCACGTGGACTTGCTATGGAACCAGATGTTTTGCTCTTTGATGAGCCGACTTCAGCCCTAGACCCGGAGATGGTTGGAGAAGTTCTAGCTGTTATGCAAGACCTTGCCAAGTCAGGGATGACTATGGTGATTGTGACTCATGAAATGGGCTTTGCGCGTGAGGTAGCAGACCGTGTTATCTTTATGGCAGACGGGGTTGTTGTCGAAGATGGAACACCAGAAGAGATTTTCGATCAAACAAAAGAACAACGGACCAAGGAATTTTTGAGTAAGGTTTTGTAAGACCTCATTTTTAGAAGAAATGGAGTAGGTATCATGGCTTCCAGTAAAGAATATTTAAACTTTATTCTCGAACAGCTATCAGAGCTAGAGGAGATGAGTTATCGTCCAATGATGGGAGAGTATATTCTTTATTATCGTGGAAAGATTATTGGAGGAATCTATGATAATCGTCTGTTACTGAAGCCTGTGAAGCTGGTCTTGGATCAACTGGGACAGACTAGGCTTGAACGTCCTTATGAAGGAACTAAGGAGATGATTTTGATAGAAGATATTGAAGATAAGTCATTTCTAGCGAGACTAATCAAGGAGATGTATGAAGTTTTGCCTGCTCACAAGGTCAAAAAGAAAGAATGACAAGTTTACCTAGTATAAATAAGCATAAAAGCTCGACAAGGGCTTTTTCTTATAGTTTCAGACTATAGGGTCCATTAGGCAAGAAGTGTTAGGATGGCGAATTATTTTTTGATATAATAGAGGATATTTGATAGAAAAGAGAAGAGATATGGCACAGATTATTGATGGGAAGGCTCTTGCAGCTAAGTTACAAGGACAGTTGGCTGAAAAGACGGCCAAACTAAAAGAAGAAACAGGTCTAGTTCCAGGATTGGTAGTGATTTTGGTGGGGGACAATCCTGCCAGCCAAGTCTACGTTCGCAACAAGGAACGGTCAGCTCTCGCTGCTGGCTTCCGTAGTGAAGTCGTGCGAGTTCCAGAGACCATTACCCAAGCGGAATTGTTAGACTTGATTGCCAAATACAATCAAGATCCAGCTTGGCATGGGATTTTGGTCCAGTTACCTTTGCCAAAACATATTGATGAAGAGGCAGTTTTATTAGCCATTAACCCCGAAAAAGACGTGGATGGTTTCCATCCCCTAAACATGGGTCGCCTCTGGTCTGGTCATCCAGTTATGATTCCTTCGACACCTGCAGGAATTATGGAGATGTTTCATGAATATGGGATTGAGCTAGAAGGTAAAAATGCGGTTGTTATCGGTCGTTCAAATATTGTTGGAAAACCGATGGCTCAGCTTCTTTTAGCTAAGAATGCGACTGTGACCTTGACCCACTCACGCACCCATCATCTTGCCAAGGTGGCTGCTAAGGCGGATATCCTTGTCGTAGCTATTGGTCGCGCCAAGTTTGTGACTGCTGACTTTGTCAAACCAGGAGCGGTTGTCATTGACGTTGGGATGAACCGAGATGAAAATGGCAAGCTTTGTGGAGATGTTGATTATGATGCTGTTGCACCACTTGCTAGTCACATCACACCTGTACCTGGTGGAGTTGGACCTATGACGATTACCATGCTAATGGAGCAAACCTATCAGTCAGCGCTTCGAACACTAAACAAGGACTAGGAAGATGAAATTCGTATTTGACCTGGATGGAACGCTATCTTTTGACTACATGACCATAGATGAGGAGATTCAGCAGGTTCTTTTAAAGGCTGAAGATTATGGGCATGAGCTTGTGTTTGCCTCAGCCCGCTCTTATCGGGATTGTTTGGGTTTATTAGGTTCTGAACTCAGTCAGCGCTTAGTCATAGGTTTGAATGGTGGCGTAGCCTATCATTTAGGGAAGGCTATCTTCGAAAGGAATCTTGATGCTAGAGTTTATCAGGCGCTAGTGGATTATTGCCAGACTTATAATCTCCCTTTCTTTGTAGATGATTGCTTTGACTACAGTGGTCAGATTGTAGAGAAGATTCCATTTATTTCCAGTGTGGATCCCCTAAAGGTGGCTCGTCATCAGAAACTTGAGGACTTAGGGACTCCGATTAAGGTAGTCGTTTATATGGGTGACCATGAGGATTTGCTTGATGATCTGCTTGGTCAGCTAGAAAGACTAGGCCAGGCTCATCTCTCCTATCATGCGCATGAAAAGTGCCTTTATGTTAATCCCTTGGATACTCATAAGGCGACAACTGTTGAAAAGTTATGCGGGGAGAACTTCATCGCTTTTGGAAATGACCAAAACGATATTGAATTGTTTAAAACGTCTCTTTATTCAGTCCAGATAGGAGACTTTGCTGGCCTTACTCCATATGCAGATGACACGTTAGAGCTAAAAGGAGAACCTTCTCCAGCAGTGGCAGCTAAAATCTTACAGACCTTTGCGGAATTTAAGGGAAAATAGTGTAGAAGGAGGTTTGCCCCTCCTTTTGTAGTATAATGGAGTGAGAGGGGAAAAAACGATGAAAGTGATTGATCAAGCTTTACTAGAAAAAGTCATTATTGAACGGCCTTGTCACAGCCATAAAGGAGATTACGGGCGCCTGCTCTTGCTGGGAGGGACCTATCCTTATGGGGGAGCTATCATCATGTCAGCCATTGCAGCTGTCAAAAGTGGGGCAGGGTTGGTGACTGTTGGCACGGATAAGGAGAACATTCCGGCTCTGCACAGTCATTTACCTGAGGCTATGGCTTTTTCACTTAAAGATCAGCAATTGTTAAAAGAGCAGTTGGAAAAGGCAGAAGTTGTCTTGTTAGGTCCGGGTTTGCGAGAGGATGCATTCGGAGAAGAACTCGTAAAACGAGTCTTTGACAGCCATAGAAAAGACCAGATTTTGATTGTAGATGGCGGCGCTTTGGGCATCTTAGCAAAAGCTCATTTTCCATTCCCATCTAGTCAGCTCATCCTAACTCCCCACCAAAAGGAATGGGAAAGACTGTCTGATATAGTTCTTGACCATCAAAATACAGAGACGACTGCTAGGGCTCTTTCAGCGTTTCCTCAAGGAACGATTCTAGTCGAGAAGGGGCCAGCAACTCGTATCTGGCAAGCTGGTCAACCTGAATATTATCAGTTACAGGTTGGAGGCCCCTATCAAGCAACTGGTGGAATGGGAGATACTCTGGCTGGGATGATTGCAGGTTTTACAGGTCAGTTTCACCAAGTCAGCCTCTATGAAAGAGTGGTGGTAGCGACTTACCTTCATTCAGCTATCGCGCAAGAACTAGCTCAAGAAAACTACCTTGTCTTGCCTACCGAAATTAGTAAAGCTCTTCCGAAAACAATGAAAAAAATATCTCAAAAAGGCAGCTAATACCTTGGTTGCCTTTTTATGTTGATGTAGCTTTGTTGATAAAGTTTTCAAATACCTCAGAACCAGCGACCAACTGCTGAACTTGTGTGAAATTCTCTCTTTTAAGGTCTTGATTTTTACTCAAACTCGCAAGGAAAGTGAGATTGTTATCAAAGTTGAGGGGTGTCAAATCATGCTTTTTTTGATATAATTTTTAATGATGAATGCGAGAAATGATCGGTATGTGGTCGTTGATTTAGAGGCGACCAGCACCGGAAGCAAGGCAAAAATTATTCAAGTAGGCATTGTGGTGATTGAGAATGGTGACATCATCGATCAGTATGCGACCGATGTCAATCCCCACGAACCCTTGGATTCTCATATCAAAGAATTAACGGGTCTGACCGATCAGCGTTTGGCTGCGGCACCAGAGTTTTCTCAGGTGGCCGGAAAAATTTTTGAATTGGTTAAGGACGGTATTTTTGTTGCGCATAATGTACAGTTTGATGCTAACCTTCTTGCAGAATTCCTCTTTTTTGAAGGATATGAATTGCGTACACCGCGGGTGGATACAGTTGAGCTTGCCCAAGTTCTGTATCCTCAGTTTGAAAAGTATAACTTAGGTATCCTTTGTCAAGAGCTGGGCATTGAGCTGGAACATGCCCATACTGCCCTGTCAGATGCTCAGGCAACAGCTGAACTCTTGCTTTACATGCGTCAAAAACTATTTGAGTTACCAAAAGGGCTCTTAGAAAGCTTGTTAAACCTTGCAGACAACCTTCTCTATGAAAGTTATCTGGTGATTGAGGAGGTCTATCAGCAACAATCTCTCTTGTCTTTACCGGACTTGATGGAACTTCATGGGCTTTTTCTCAGAAAGGAAAGCAAAGGCTTAGTCCCACGAAAGTTATCCAAAGATTTTGCTAAAAATATTTCTTTATTGGGGCTGGAGGAGCGTCCGCAACAGTTGGAATTTGCGGAGAAGGTTGAGCACTTATTGGAAGAACACCAGACTTCTTTTATCCAAGCTCAAACGGGACTGGGCAAGACTTATGGTTATCTCCTCCCAGCTTTGAACTCGGAGAGTCAAGCAGGGATTTTAGTGAGTGTTCCGACCAAAATTCTTCAAAATCAGATCATGCAAGAAGAAGGTCAGCGTTTAAAAGAGGTTTTCCATCTGGAAATCCATAGTCTCAAGGGGCCTCAAAATTATTTAAAACTGGATGCCTTTCACCGAGTTCTCCATCGATCTGAGTCCAATCGCCTTTTCACACGCTTTAAAATGCAACTGCTCATCTGGCTTACGGAGACAGAGACTGGTGATTTGGACGAAATCGGGCAACTTTATCGCTATCAACACTTTCTGCCTGAACTAGTCCACGATGGCAAGCTTTCAAAGAAAAGTTTATTTGCTACAGAGGATTTTTGGAAACGAGGGCAGGAAAAGGCAAAAACCAGTCGTGTTCTCTTGACTAATCATGCCTATCTGGTCACTCGTTTGGAAGACAATCCAGAGTTTATCGACAACCGTTTGGTGATTTTGGATGAAGCTCAAAAAATGCTACTAGCTCTCGAAAATCTAGCCCAGCAGGCTTACCGCCTTGAGGAACTTGTAACTCAAATTGAAAAGTCCTTGGAGTCAGAAGAAGATTTGATTCAGAAACGCTTGCTTGAGAGTATAGGTTTTGAATGTCGTTACTTGATGGAGCAGTATCAATCAGGTCTTAAGAATGGAAAGTGGTTGGATTCTCTCGAACACTTGCGCCAGCATTTTTCGGAGTTAGCTCTCCCAGAGTATAGAGAGATTGCAAACTTTTTCACCTCGGACCGTGAATTTTGGCTTGCTACAGCAGAAAAATCGAGCAAGGATGTCTTGATTTGTTCAAGTAAAAAAGGCCGCTTTATACTAGCAGACTTATTGCCAGAAGATTGTAGGCTCCTAGGAGTATCGGCCACTCTTGAAATCAGCAATCGGGTTTCCCTAGCAGATTTATTGGGATTTCCGGATGCTCCGCTTGTTAGGCTTGATGTAGCAAAACAGGAGCAACAAGAAGTCTTTCTAGTCGATGATTTTCCTCTTGTGACAGAAGTTTCACCTGTTGACTATGCTAGTGAAGTGGCTTCTGTTATCCGAAGGTTACAAGCCTTTCAAGAACCCATACTGGTCTTGTTTACTTCAAAAGAAATGCTGCTGGCAGTTTCGGACCTGCTCGACCAACCGCATCTAGCTCAGTATAAAAATGGGGAACCAAGCCAACTGAAAAAACGTTTTGAAAAAGGTGAACGCCAGATCTTACTTGGAACAGGTAGTTTCTGGGAAGGGGTTGATTTTTCAACCCATCCTTGCGTGATCCAAGTGATTCCGAGATTGCCTTTCCAAAATCCCCAAGAACCGTTAACAAAAAAATTAAACCAGGAACTGCGTCAAGAAGGGAAAAATCCTTTCTATGATTATCAGTTACCGATGGCGATTATTCGGCTAAAACAAGCTCTGGGCCGTACTGTTAGAAGATCTGACCAAGGTTCGGTTGCTGTTATCTTAGACAGTCGTGTCGTTAGCAAGCGTTACGGCAAACAAATCGCCCAGGCCTTGTCAAAAGAAAGGGCTGTTCAGGTTCTTTCTAGAGAACAGCTAGAGCCTGCTGTAGCTGATTTTCTCCAATCTCGTCGCAATAGAATGAAAGAAAAATCCAAGAAAGAGAAAAGGTAAAAAATATGAAACGTTCCTTCGACTCTCGAGTCGATTATAGCCTCCTCCTACCAGTGTTTTGTTTACTGGTGATTGGAGTAGTGGCCATTTATATAGCAGTTAGTCATGACTATCCAAATAATGTATTACCAATTCTAGGTCAGCAAATCGCTTGGATTTCCTTGGGCCTTGTCATTGGTTTTGTGGTCATGTTCTTTAATACCGAGTTTTTATGGAAGGTGACTCCCTATCTTTATGGTCTAGGGCTAGCTTTGATGATCCTACCTCTTGTTTTCTACAATCCAAATCTTGTAGCGTCAACAGGTGCCAAGAACTGGGTATCGATTGGTGGAACGACACTTTTCCAGCCATCGGAATTCATGAAGATTTCCTATATCTTGATGTTGGCTCGAGCCATTGTAAGATTCACTCAAAAACACAAGGAATGGCGACGGACTATTCCCTTGGATTTCCTACTGATTGGTTGGATGATCGCCTTTACCATACCAGTCTTGATCCTCTTAGCCCTACAAAGTGACTTAGGGACTGCCTTGGTCTTCGTAGCTATTTTTTCCGGTATGGTTCTCCTTTCAGGTGTTTCGTGGAAGATTATCATTCCTGTTTTTGCGACAGGAGTGACTGCTGTTGTAGGCTTCATGGCCATCTTTATAAGCAAGGATGGACGTGCCTTCTTGCATCAGATTGGGATGCCAACCTACCAGATCAACCGCATCTTGGCTTGGCTCAATCCCTTTGACTTTGCACAAACAACAACATATCAACAGGCGCAGGGACAAATTGCGATTGGAAGTGGTGGCTTGTTTGGACAAGGTTTCAATGTGTCCAATCTCCTCATTCCAGTACGTGAGAGTGATATGATTTTCACCGTAATTGCAGAAGACTTTGGCTTTATTGGTTCAGTCTTTGTGGTTGCTTTATACTTGCTTCTCATCTACCGTATGTTGAAGATTACGCTCAGGTCAAATAACCAGTTCTACACCTACATTTCGACTGGTTTTATCATGATGTTGCTCTTCCATATCTTTGAAAATATCGGCGCTGTGACAGGCTTACTTCCTTTGACAGGGATTCCTCTACCATTTATTTCTCAAGGGGGATCCGCAATTATTAGTAACCTCATCGGTGTCGGTCTCCTCTTGTCTATGAGTTACCAGACAAACCTAGCGGAGGAGAAAAGTGGAAAAGTTCCATTCAAACGAAAGAAAGTCGTCCTAAAACAAATCAAATAAGGAGGCCACTATGGCAACAGTAGCAGTTATCTTAGCCCAGGGTTTTGAAGAAATCGAAGCCTTGACAGTAGTTGATGTCTTGCGTCGAGCAAACATTACATGTGATATGGTAGGATTTGAAGAGCAGGTGACAGGATCGCATGGCATTCAGGTGAAAGCTGATCGTGTTTTTGATGGCGATTTGTCCGACTATGACTTGGTCGTTCTTCCGGGTGGTATGCCAGGCTCAGCTCACCTACGAGATAATCAAGCGCTCATTTCACAGATTAAAGCCTTTAACCAAGCAGGAAAGAAAATTGCTGCCATCTGTGCAGCCCCAATCGCTCTTCATCAAGCAGGTGTCCTGAAAGACAAGCACTTTACTTGTTATGACGGAGTTCAGGAGCAAATTACTGACGGAATTTATCAAAAGCAAACAGTAGTTGTGGATGGCAATCTAACAACTAGCCGAGGACCGTCAACCGCACTTGCCTTTGCCTATGAATTGGTAGAGCAATTAGGAGGAGATGCTGAAAGTTTACGAGACGGCATGCTCTATCGAGATGTCTTTGGAAATCAACAGTAAGACGAGAGTTCGGCTCTCGTTTTTTAATTTACTCCATGTCTAAAAAATGTTTCAGATGATTGTCTTGCGATTTTATATCAAACTTTTATAAATCAATCAAGATTCGTTTAACATAAGAAGGAATCTATCTCTAGAAATGTTAGTGTTTTCAAGTTGTTAGATAGAATAGTTCAGATTTCTACTGAAATCAATAGATTCATGAAAAGATATAATATTCAATAAATGCTATATTAAACGGTCTTATCATGCGAATTAATCTGCTTGTATTAATTTGAAATATAAAGTACTTTCTCTGTAATATAATTGAAACATGTTACTAGTATATTAAAATTAGTAAGAATTTTTTGCATATACGAAACTGGGGGAGTGATATGTTGAAAGCATTTGGAAAAATATTCAAAGTCATTAGAGAATCAAAAAAAATGTCCCTGAAAGAGGTAGCTGCTGGTGATATTTCCGTAGCTCAGCTATCCCGTTTTGAACGGGGAGTTAATGGGATCACACTTGATTCTTTTTATTGCTGTTTAAAAAATATGGCCGTTTCCCTAGAGGAGTTTCAGTATGTTTACCATAATTACATTGATTCAGATGATGTGCTGTTTTCAAAAAAAGTAGCTGATGCATATCAGGAAAACAATGTTGTCAAGCTCCAAAATATTTTGTCAAGCTCAGAAGCTTTGACCGAACAGTTTCCTGAGAAGAAAAACTATAAACTCAATACGATCATTGTCAGAGCTCTTCTGTCTTCCTGTTGCTCAGATTTTCAGATTAGCAAGAAGGATATAGAATTCCTGACGGATCATCTCTTTTCTGTTGAGGAGTGGGGACGTTATGAACTCTGGCTTTTTACAAACAGTGTTGATTTGATGACCTTGGAAACGTTGGAAACCTTCGCTAGTGAGATGATCAATCGTACCCAGTTTTATAACAACCTACCTGAAAATCGCCGCCGTATTATCAAGATGCTACTTAATGTCATTAGCGTCTGTATAGAAGGAAACCATCTGCTAGTTGCTATGAGGTTTCTCAATTATCTCGACCACTCTAAAATCCCTGAAACAGATCTATATGATCGAACGCTGATTAAGTATCATAGGGCTCTGTATGCCTATAAGGTCGGGAATACTAATGCTCTCAGTGATATCGAGCAATGCCTATCTTTTTTTGAATTTTTAGATTCCTTTGGTGTTGCCCAAAAGCTTAAAGAACAGTTTGAAAGAATTTGCCTTTCATAGTTGTAGATGTGCAACAAAAAAAGATCATTTTGAAAAATATACTAGAATAAGGGCATAACTTTATACTAAATTCAGAAGGAGGTTTTATGATGGAGAAAAAGATTCATTATAAGATGCATAAAGTTAAGAAAAACTGGGTAGCCATTGCTTTGACTACCTTGGCCCTTATTGTAGCACCAAAGGTACTTGGTCTAGAACCAGGCGTTGTCCATGCGGATGATGTAAAGCAGGTTGTGGTTCAAGAACCTGCTACAGCTCAGACTAGTGGTCCGGGTCAGCAAACTCCAGCCCAAGCTAACGTAGCTTCTGAGAAAGAAGCAGAAAAAGCAACCCCTGCAGACAAGGTGACAGGCGATGTTGCTGCTAGTGAAAAACCTGCTAAACCAGCAGAAAATACGGAAGCAACAGTTCAAACCAATGCTCAAGAGCCTGCTAAACCAGCAGATACGAAAGAAGCATCTACAGAAAAGGCTGCTGTTGCAGAAGAAGTTAAAGCTGCTAATGCAATCACAGAAACTCCTAAAACAGAAGTAGCAGAGCAGAATAAACAAGCAGGGCCAACAACTGCCCAAGACCAAGAAGGCGACAAACGAGAAAAATCGGCTGTTGAAGACAAGATTGTTGCAAATCCAAAGGTTGCAAAGAAAGATCGCTTGCCCGAACCTGCTCAAAAACAAGGAGCAGTAGCTGAAAGAATGGTGGCAGATCAGGCTCAACCTGCACCTGTAAATGCTGACCATGATGATGATGTCCTATCTCATATTAAGACCATTGATGGTAAAAATTACTATGTTCAGGACGATGGTACAGTTAAAAAGAACTTTGCAGTTGAACTTAATGGTAGAATACTTTATTTTGATGCAGAAACTGGTGCCTTAGTTGATTCAAATGAATATCAGTTCCAACAAGGAACCAGCAGTCTCAATAATGAATTCTCCCAAAAGAATGCTTTCTATGGTACGACTGACAAGGATATTGAAACTGTAGACGGTTATTTGACAGCAGATAGCTGGTATCGTCCAAAGTTCATCTTAAAAGATGGAAAAACATGGACGGCTTCGACAGAAACAGACTTACGTCCTCTTTTGATGGCTTGGTGGCCTGATAAACGTACTCAGATTAATTACCTCAACTATATGAACCAGCAAGGTCTGGGAGCAGGTGCTTTTGAAAACAAAGTTGAACAAGCTCTCCTGACAGGAGCTTCTCAGCAGGTTCAGCGCAAAATTGAGGAAAAAATTGGTAAAGAAGGCGATACCAAATGGTTGAGAACGCTGATGGGTGCCTTTGTCAAAACCCAGCCAAACTGGAATATCAAGTCAGAGTCTGAAACAACTGGTACTAAAAAGGACCACTTGCAGGGTGGAGCTTTGCTTTATACTAATAATGAGAAGAGCTCTCATGCTGACTCTAAGTTCCGTCTGCTTAACCGTACCCCTACTAGTCAAACAGGTACACCTAAGTACTTCATTGACAAGTCAAACGGTGGTTATGAGTTCTTGCTCTCTAGCGACTTTGACAATTCTAATCCAGCTGTTCAGGCCGAACAACTCAACTGGTTGCATTTTATGATGAACTTTGGAAGCATCGTAGCCAATGATCCGACTGCTAATTTTGATGGAGTTCGTGTCGATGCGGTGGACAATGTCAACGCAGACTTGCTCCAAATCGCATCTGACTACTTCAAGTCTCGCTACAAGGTTGGAGAAAGTGAAGAAGAAGCTATTAAGCATTTGTCTATCTTGGAAGCTTGGTCTGATAACGATCCTGACTACAACAAAGATACTAAGGGTGCTCAACTAGCAATTGACAACAAGCTACGCTTGTCCTTGCTTTATTCATTCATGCGTAATCTATCTATCCGTAGCGGAGTAGAGCCAACGATTACAAATAGTCTAAATGACCGTTCTTCTGAAAAGAAAAATGGCGAACGAATGGCTAACTATATCTTTGTTCGGGCTCATGATAGTGAAGTACAAACTGTTATTGCCGACATCATTCGAGAAAATATCAATCCAAATACGGATGGTTTGACCTTTACCATGGATGAACTCAAGCAAGCCTTCAAGATCTACAACGAAGATATGCGCAAGGCGGACAAGAAATATACGCAGTTCAACATCCCAACTGCTCATGCTCTCATGCTCTCCAATAAAGACTCTATCACTCGGGTCTACTATGGTGATCTCTATACCGATGATGGTCAATACATGGAGAAAAAATCTCCTTACCACGACGCTATCGATGCCTTGTTGCGTGCTCGTATTAAGTATGTAGCAGGTGGACAAGACATGAAAGTCACTTATATGGGTGTACCTCGTGAGGCTGATAAATGGTCTTACAATGGTATTTTGACTTCTGTGCGCTACGGTACGGGTGCTAATGAAGCAACAGATGAAGGAACAGCAGAAACTCGTACTCAAGGGATGGCTGTTATTGCTTCAAACAACCCTAACCTCAAGTTAAATGCGTGGGATAAACTGCAAGTCAATATGGGAGCAGCCCATAAGAATCAATACTATCGCCCTGTGCTTTTGACGACCAAAGATGGTATTTCCCGCTATCTAACTGACGAAGAAGTGCCGCAATCGCTCTGGAAGAAGACAGATGCTAATGGTATTTTAACCTTTGATATGAATGATATTGCAGGCTACAGCAATGTACAGGTTTCTGGATATCTGGCTGTTTGGGTACCAGTTGGCGCTAAGGCAGATCAGGATGCTCGTACAACAGCAAGCAAGAAGAAAAATGCCAGTGGTCAGGTTTACGAATCTAGCGCAGCCCTTGATTCTCAGTTGATTTACGAAGGATTTTCTAACTTCCAGGACTTTGCAACACGCGATGACCAATATACCAATAAAGTCATTGCTAAAAATGTCAACCTCTTCAAGGAATGGGGAGTAACTTCATTTGAGCTACCACCTCAGTATGTATCTAGCCAAGACGGTACTTTCTTAGATTCTATCATTCAGAATGGTTATGCCTTTGAAGACCGCTACGATATGGCCATGAGTAAGAACAATAAATATGGTTCTTTAAAAGATTTGCTCAATGCTCTCCGTGCGCTTCACAGTGTCAATATCCAAGCCATCGCGGACTGGGTACCAGATCAAATCTATAACCTACCAGGTAAGGAAGTGGTAACAGCAACACGTGTCAATAACTATGGAACCTACCGTGAAGGCGCAGAAATTAAGGAAAAACTCTATGTAGCTAATAGTAAGACCAATGGGACTGATTTCCAAGGTAAGTACGGTGGAGCCTTCTTGGATGAGCTTAAAGCTAAATATCCAGAAATCTTTGAACGAGTACAGATTTCCAATGGTCAAAAAATGACAACAGATGAGAAGATTACCAAGTGGTCGGCTAAGTACTTCAATGGTACCAATATCTTAGGTCGTGGTGCTTACTATGTTCTTAAAGACTGGGCTAGCAACGACTACCTCACTAACAAAAATGGCGAGATCGTATTGCCTAAGCAATTAGTTAATAAGAATGCTTACACAGGATTTGTTAGTGATGCCAATGGTACTAAGTTCTATTCAACTAGTGGTTATCAAGCTAAAAATTCCTTTATCCAAGATGAAAATGGAAATTGGTATTACTTCGATAAACGAGGTTATCTTGTAACAGGTGCTCATGAAATTGATGGCAAGCACGTTTATTTCTTGAAGAATGGTATTCAACTTCGTGATTCTATCCGTGAAGATGAAAATGGTAATCAGTACTACTATGATCAAACTGGTGCCCAAGTTCTCAACCGTTACTACACTACTGATGGTGAAAACTGGCGTTACTTTGATGCCAAGGGCGTTATGGCTCGAGGTCTTGTCAAGATAGGAGATGGACAGCAATTCTTTGATGAAAACGGCTATCAGGTTAAGGGCAAGATTGTGAGTGCTAAGGATGGCAAACTTCGTTACTTTGACAAGGATTCAGGAAATGCTGTTATCAATCGTTTTGCTCAGGGTGATAACCCAAGTGATTGGTACTATTTTGGAGCAGATGGAGTTGCTGTGACAGGTCTTCAAAAGATTGGTCAACAAACACTTTACTTTGACCAAGATGGCAAGCAAGTCAAGGGTAAAATCGTGACACTTTCAGATAAGAGTATCCGTTATTTTGATGCTAACTCAGGAGAAATGGCAGTCGGCAAGTTTGCAGAAGGTGCCAAGAACGAATGGTATTACTTTGACCAAACTGGAAAAGCAGTGACAGGTCTTCAAAAGATTGGCAAACAAACACTTTACTTTGACCAAGATGGCAAGCAAGTCAAGGGGAAAGTAGTAACTTTAGCTGATAAATCCATCCGTTACTTTGATGCTAACTCAGGAGAAATGGCAGTTGGCAAGTTTGCAGAAGGTGCCAAGAACGAATGGTATTACTTTGACCAAACTGGAAAAGCAGTGACAGGCCTTCAAAAGATTGGCAAACAAACACTTTACTTTGACCAAGATGGCAAGCAAGTCAAGGGTAAAATCGTGACACTTTCAGATAAGAGTATCCGT